>JAISKW010000007.1 GCA_031260775.1 Christensenellaceae bacterium | reverse complement strand
ATTCGATTGTTTCTCCCGTCCATTCGGATAAATGCACGGCGTTGGATAAACTCAATCCGCGGATGCCCTCACACCCCGGCGCGATTAGCGCTGCGCCGTTCAGCACGGCGTCGGAAAAGTTGCGGATAATGCCCATATGCTGTCCGATTAGCCCCAATCTTACGGCGTTTTGCAGCAGATGTGTGGTCTTTTTGATTTTTGTTGCAGGTATCAGCGGCATAAACTTTTTGTTAACCTTGTTAAATTCGCTTTCTTTAACCTTCAATTTGTTATAGGTGAATTTTTCGGTTAAAAGGTTTTGTTCTATTACGATTTTGCCGCCGTCACCGCTGATTTCTAATCTGTTTGTGCCGGGATAGTCGTGCGTTGAGGTTATAAATACACCGCTCGCGCCGTTTTCGTACTCGGTGTAGAAGGTGACGTCGTTTTCAACGCTGATGTCGCGGTGCGCGGTTTTTGCATACGCTTTTACGCTTTTGGGCAAGCCCCCGAGCCATTGAAACAGGTCGATTTGGTGCGGACATTGGTTTATTAAAACGCCGCCGCCTTCGCCCTCCCATGTACCTCTCCAGCCGCCTTGGTCGTAATAGGCTTGCGGTCTATACCAATTGGTTATAATCCAGTTTATGCGCTTAATTTCGCCGAGTTCGCCGCTTGCTATAATCTCTTTCGCTTTTTTATATAGGGGGTTTGTTCTTTGGTTATACATTATTCCGAACACCTGTTTCGGGAGAGTCTCGGCGTATTCGTTGAGTTCGGCAACGGCTTTTGTGTAAACTCCGGCGGGTTTTTCGATTAAAACATGCTTACCGGCTTTTAGCGCGGCAATAGCAATCGGGGGGTGAAAGTAGTGCGGCACGGCAACTATAACCGCATCGACCTCAGACAACGCTAAAAGGTCGTTGTAGTCCTCAAAGATTTTTACGCCCTTTAACTTTTCCGCCGCCCATTTGCGCCGTTCCTCGCTTATATCGCAAACCGCAACGAGGGTTGCTTGCTTGTCTAAGCCCTTTAAGAGTTTTGCCGCATGGGTGTGACCCATTTTGCCTATTCCTACTATGCCGTAGCGAACTTTATTTGCCATAATTTCCTCCGATTTCGTCCAAAATTTTTGTTAAATTTTCGTGTTGCCAAACGAACACTTGCTCACGGGATACACCCTTGAACGCGCCGATTTTGTATTGCTTATCTATTTGACGGTAAACCTTTGCGGCTTTTGTGAACTGTAAGGGGAATAAACAATAAAATACCCTCTTTAGCAGCGCGTACTTTGCCGTGTGCGGCTCGAGAGTTAAAAAGCCGTCATAACCGCGCGCCGCAAGGTCGGCGAGTATTTCTTTTATGTGCCCCTCACCCATTCCGAGAGGCACTTCGATGCCGTTTATTGCATCTTTCATATGGTAGTAAACGGTGAATTCCTTGGTCGCTTCGTAGGCTTTCCACGGGTCAACGCCGCATTGAATATAGTTCGAGGCGTCATAGCATAACTTGAAATTCGGGTGGTTCAATGCATGGTACAGCGCAAGCGCGCGCTCGGGCGTATCGCCGAAAATCTTTTTTTCGTTCTCATGGAGAAGTACGGTGTCCGTGCCCTCAACGGTTTGCAAAAAGCCTTTCCACCGCTCGATAACTTTGGCTTTGGTCGCCTCGCCGTTGTCGCCGTTCGTGAAAAACGAAAAGCATCTGATGTATTTTGTGTCGCTTAATTGCGCAATTTTCACAAGCTCTTTAAGTTTTGCAACTTGCGCTTGGTAGCCGTTCTCGTCATCAATTCCGACTTTGCCTATAGGCGAGCCTAAAGAGGACAACTTGATATTGTTCTTATTTAAGCGCGGCAAAACCTTTTCTTGGAATTCCGCGGCATCGTAATTTGAAACATTTTTTCCGTCAATTCCGCGCGGACAAAGGTAGCCGACATTCAGCTTTTTCGCAAGCGCAATTTGCGCGTCAAGGTTCCCATAAGCCTCATCAAAGAAGCCCGATATGTAAAACATGTTATTCCTCCTTAATTTTATTATTCAAATAATTTTCGTATTCGGTATCGTCAAACGGGAGTATAATTTCCTTGTTTTTCCACGCCGAAAGGTATATTGAATTAATTAATGTTAGCGCGTTAATCCCCTCCTCTGCCGGAGCGGACAACTTTTCGCCGTACAAAATGCGATTCACGAAGTTCTGAAATGAAAGCAATTGCTGTCCGTAAAGCGAGTCGCGGATTTGCGCAACACCGTAGTATTTTGTATGCGTTTTTTTAGCGCAACTGCCGTAGCCGTCGGTTGTTTCGGCGTTAATTTCCGGCTCGGCTTTTTCGAACTCAACAAATTTTGCTTTACTTCTTGTGAGGGTTAATTTGCCTTTTTCGCCGGCAATTTCGATTAAATTTGTGCCGTGCAGTTCGTGCCCCGACGCTGAAATTGTGCAAAATACGCCGTTTCCGTAATCCAAAAGTGCTGTAACGGCGTTTTCGGCGGTAATCATACGCCCCTTTGTCGCGATATGCGCGTAAACCGATTGCGGCATACCGATAAGCCACGACAAAATGTCTAATTGATGGACGCATTGGTTAATTAAAACGCCGCCGCCCTCTCCCGTATATGACCCCCGCCATGGGTTTTGTTTGTAGTAGGCATCGCTTCGATACCAATCAGTCACAATAAAGTTTGCGCGCTTTAACGCTCCGAGCCGACCGCTTTCGATAATATCTTTTGCAAAAATATATGTCGGATTAGTGCGCTGATTATAGCCGACCGCGCAAACCGCGTCTTTTTCGGCAATCAACGCGTTTAGCTCTTTTGCCGCTTTCGTTGTCACGGCAACGGGCTTTTCGATATAAACCGCCTTGCCGGCGTTAATAAGCGCGCTCGCAATCGGAACATGAAAATAGTGCGGTGTGGCAATTAAAGCGGCATCGAAATTGCCGTCTTTAATAAGTTCTTCATAAGTATTAAATACGGGAAACTTGTTTTTGTATTTGCCTAAAACGCTCTCGTCTATATCGCAAACAGCCGAAAGACACGCACCCTTAACGCGCCCCTTTATGAGGTTTATTATATGCGCTCCGCCCATTCGTCCCGCGCCTATTATTGCGATTTTTAGTGCGTTTGCCATTTACAATCTATACTCCGCTGTATGCGTTATAGCCTCCGTCGACGGGGAGGACGACTCCCGTAATAAAGGCGGCCAAACTATCGTCCGTTAAAAACCTAACCGCTCCTAACAGCTCATTCGGCGCCCCGAACCGCCCCATAGGAGTGCCCGAAATTATTTTATGCGAACGTGCGGTTAAACTTCCGTCCGCGTTATACAAAAGGGTTTTGTTCTGATTTGTAGAGAAAAACCCCGGCGCAATCGCGTTAACCCTTAGGTTTTGCGGCGCAAAATATGTTGCAAGCCATGCGGTGAAGTTCGAAATTGCCGCTTTCGCCGCCGAGTATGCGGGGATTTTCGTAAGAGGCGTAAACGCGTTCATCGAGGATATATTCAAGATGTTGCCGCTCTTTCTTTCAGCCATTGCCTTTGCAAAAACCTGAGTCGTTAAAAACGCGCCTTTGAAGTTGAGGTTGAAAACGAAGTCAATCCCTTCCTCACCTAAATCGAAAAACGATTTCCCGTTCGGAATTTCAAAACAACTTTCCTCGTCGGTTGTCGCCCTCGCGCTATTGCCGCCCGCGCCGTTAATTAAGATGTCCGTAACGCCCAAATCGCGACGGATTTTTGCCTCAACCTCTTGAAGTCCGCTCTTGTCTAAAACGCTCGAGGGAAATGCAATTGCGTTTACGCCGAGTTTAGCCGTTAACCGTTCTAACGACTCTGCGCTTATGTCTAAAAGCGCAACTTTTGCGCCGTTTTTAACAAAATCCTCGGCAAATACGCTGCATAATACGCCGCCCGCGCCGGTAATAACTACTGTTTTACTCATTTTTTAATCCCTCCCAAAGCCCGTAGATATATGTAGCCCCTAATGCTCTGTCATATAATCCGTACCCTCCGCG
Source organism: Christensenellaceae bacterium (assembly GCA_031260775.1). Lineage (GTDB taxonomy): Bacteria > Bacillota > Clostridia > Christensenellales > DTU072 > JAISKW01. The sequence continues at coordinate 439 of JAISKW010000007.1, read as the reverse complement.
ACCCGTTTCACCCCAAATCATTCTGCCGTGGTCGGGGCGGATATAGCCGTCAAAGCCTGAATTTATAAGGGCTTTAACAACCTTTTTCATATCGATACTGCCGCAAAACGAGGGGTGTGCCGTTTCGACAAAATCACGACCGTCCGTTTTGATGTTGCGCAAATGCACAAAATGAATGCGCCCTTTTGCAATATTTATAATTTCTTCCAAATCGTTGTTAATATCCGCGGCGAGCGAACCCGTACAAAGGGTGATTCCGTTTGCAGGGCTATCTACGATTTTCAAAAACCGTTTAATATTCGCGGCTTTTGTGATGATACGGGGCAACCCGAAAATTCCCCACGGCGGGTCGTCGGGGTGGATTGCCATATTGATGCCGACTTCCTCCGCAACCGGGATGATCTCTTTCAAAAATACCTCAAGATTTTTGAAAAGGGCT
>JAISKW010000005.1 GCA_031260775.1 Christensenellaceae bacterium | reverse complement strand
AGGAATGTGCTTTTGCTCGCGCTTTCCTCCTCGGATTTCATACGGCGGTAGGTCGCTTGAAGGAGTAACGCACTTAAAAGTATCGCAAGCGCGCCGCCTAACAACGAAATTATGACCGTCATTATGTTGACCGACTCCATATAATTCCCGTACGGCACAATGATTCCCACATACCAACCGCTGTACAACGGACTGAAAAAGGCAATACTGTCCGTGCCGTCGTAGTCCTTGAACCTGAAAGCCTCCACGTTGCCGTTCACTTTCATTGCCTTGTTTATGGCATCCGCAAGCCTCTCGTATATCCCCGATAACGGCTCGCCTATATAGTTTTTATCCGGGTGCGTTACAAAAGAGCCGTCGTTACTTATTAAAAGTCCGTATCCACTGTCCAAAACGACCTGCGATTGAACATAATCGGCAATCATATCCATTTTAAGGTCAATGGATATTACGCTGTCCTCAAGCCCGGGGATTTCCATATGACGCGCGATTGTGATACACATGATGTTCAATTGGGCATCGATATACGGCTCGGAAAAATAACTTTCGCCGTCTTTAGTTGCCAATGCTCCGATGTACCAATCGCGAACCTTCGGGTTATATTCGGCAAACGCCTCGAGGTCGGCAATTTCGGGATAGTTTTCATCGCCCCACCGTGTGCCGTCGAAATAAACCCACTTATCGATTAAAGGGCCGTCGATTACCGTGTATATAGTGAGCATCTCGTCGAGGGAAGTGTTGTCACCCTCCATAAAATAGTCGGAAACGTCGTAGATATATTCGCGTATTTCCTCGGTTTTTGAGATGTCCTCGGTGAGAACGTCGGTCGTGTGACGCGCCGCCTCGGTAATCATTAATTCCATGCGCTCGAGCATACCGTCCACACCGGTGACGGTAGTTTCGATTGTTTGCTTGGAAATATCGCGCATACGGGTGTTGAGAATGCTCCTTACAAAAATGACACTCACAAGCACCATCGTAATAAAAGCAACGAAAACGAGCAAAAGCTGATAGGTGTTCCGCTTAAGCAACTCTCTTATTTCTTTTTTTATGAGTTTCGTTTTCAAAACAAACCTCTTCCGTCAGTTACGGAGTAATGCATGGACAATCGTGTCGTCATTCTGCGCGAAGCCGCAGAATCCATACTTAATAAGGATTAGACCCTGCGACTATACGCAAGGTGACAAATTAAACACACGTCGTCCGCCCCTCACGAAGCACTACTATATTTTACATTTATTCACCGTTATAAACAATGTTTAGGCATCGAAAAACTCCGCCAAATATTGTTCACGGATTCTTTTTAGCTCGGCACGCGGCAATTTCTTCAGCAATTTCCACCCGATATCTAAGGTTTCCGCGACGTCACGGTTGGTGTTTGCGCCTTGCGAAACGTACTCCTTTTCGAACTCGTCCGCGAAACGGGCGAATTTAATATCCGTTTCGGTCAGCGCGCTTTCGCCCAAAATTGCCGATAACTCCTTTGCCTCTTTGCCGTTTGCGTACGCCGCGAAAAGCTGATTCATCGTATCGGCATGGTCTTTGCGCGTTGTCCCCGCGCCGATGCCCTTATCCTTAAGACGCGAAAGCGACGGCAGAACGTCAATCGGCGGATAAATGCCCTTTTTGTTCAACTCGCGCGACAAAATAATCTGCCCCTCGGTTATATATCCCGTAAGGTCGGGGATAGGATGCGTTTTATCGTCCTCGGGCATCGTCAGAATGGGCAATTGCGTAATACTTCCCTCTTTCCCCTTAATTTTGCCGGCTCTTTCGTAAATTGTCGCAAGGTCGGTATACAAATATCCGGGGTAACCGCGCCGTCCGGGCACTTCTTTTCGCGCAGCAGACACCTCGCGTAACGCCTCGGCGTAGTTTGTAATGTCGGTCATTATGACAAGCACCTGCATCCCTTTTTCAAACGCCAAATACTCGGCGCAAGTCAACGCCATACGGGGCGTGGAAATTCTTTCGATTGCGGGGTCGTTTGCAAGGTTTACGAACACAACCGCCCTGTCGATTGCGCCGGTTTTTTTGAAATCGGATATGAAAAAGTCCGCTTCCTCAAACGTAATGCCGATTGCCGCGAACACAACCGCGAATTTTGTATCGTTTTTCAGAACCTTTGCCTGTCTTGCAATTTGCGCGGCAAGGTTCGCATGAGGCAACCCCGACGCCGAAAATACCGGCAATTTTTGCCCTCTTACAAGCGTGTTTAAGCCGTCAATCGCGGAAATTCCCGTTTGTATAAACTCGTTCGGATAGTCGCGCGCCGCCGGGTTAATCGGCTCGCCGTTGATGTTGATGCGCTTTTCGGCAATAATCGGACTTCCGCCGTCGATGACTCTGCCGAAGCCGTCGAAAACGCGCCCAAGCATTTCGTCCGCGCAACCTAACTCGATGCCGCGACCTAAAAATGCCGCTCTCGCCGTTGAAATTTTTAGCCCCGAGCTTCCCTCGAACAGCTGTACCAACGCTTTATCGCCGTTGATTTCCAAAACCTTGCCGCGACGGATTCCGCCGCCCTCTTCGCGAATTTCAACAAGTTCGTCGTACTTAACTCCCTCAACGCCCTCCACCAACATAAGAGGTCCGACCGCTTCTTTAATTGTTTTGTATTCTTTTAACATTTCAAATTTCGGGCAAGGCTTGCCGTCGCCCCTACGGTTTATATGCCTAAAAAGTCCTTTCTGATTTCCAAATATGCCGCTTTGGGGTTCGGCGCGTCGGTTATCGGTCGCCCGACTACGATATATGTTGAGCCGAGTTCCCTTGCCTTTGCAGGGGTTGTAACGCGCTGTTGGTCGCCGACATCCGCACCTAAGGGACGCACCCCGGGGGTTATGGATATGAGCGACAACTCTTTCATAATCGCCGCCTCAAGGGGTGAGCAAACAACCCCGTCAAGCCCTGCCGCTTTGGCGTTTTCGGCGTATTTTTTGACCGTGTCCGCCATGGAGGCGTTGATTAACAACTCATTATGCAACGCTGTTTCGGATGTAGACGTCAACTGCGTTACTGCGATTAAAAGCGGCTTTTTGTCTTCTCCCGTGCCCTCGTCCAAGCCCTGTTTTGCCGCGCGCATCATTTCGATTCCGCCGCCGGCATGGCAGTTTGTAATATCAACCCCGAGGCGCGCAAGATTGCGCATCGCCTTCTTTACGGTGTTGGGGATATCGTGCAACTTCAAGTCCAAAAAGATTTTGAACCCCTTTTCTTTAAGTTCCGTTACCAGAGAAGAACCCTCGCTGTAAAAGAGTTCCATTCCGATTTTGATATACGGATTAAGCCCCTCGAACTGTGCCAAAAAATTCAGCGTTTCCGCCTTTGAGGAGAAATCCAAAGCAATGATTACGTCCTTTGCCATACTATTTTGTTAATAAAGTTCCTATTTTTTCGCCCTTAACCGCGCGGAGCAACGCATTTTTTTCGGATAATGCAAAC
>JAISKW010000177.1 GCA_031260775.1 Christensenellaceae bacterium | reverse complement strand
CGCCCGCCGCGCCCGCGCCGGAAAAGACGATTTTGCACGAGGAAAGGGTCTTGTTGACGATTTTAAGCGCGTTGATTAAGCCTGCGAGAACGACAACCGCAGTGCCGTGTTGGTCGTCGTGGAATATGGGGATGTCGGTGCATTCTTTAAGACGGCGTTCGATTTCGAAGCAACGCGGAGCGGAAATATCCTCAAGGTTAACGCCGCCGAACGAGCCGCTGATTAATTGAACCGTGCGGACGATGTCGTCAACGCTCTTGCTTTTAACGCAAATGGGGAACGCGTCAACGCCGCCGAAGGTCTTGAACAGAACGCATTTACCCTCCATAACGGGCATGCCTGCCTCCGGGCCGATGTCGCCTAAGCCGAGAACGGCAGTACCGTCGGTGACTACCGCTACGAGGTTGTGACGGCGTGTGAGTGTGTAGGAGAGGTTGACGTCCTTTTGAATTTCCAAACAGGGTTGTGCAACCCCGGGGGTGTAAGCGAGCGATAACTCCTCTTTGTTGGTGACGGCAGCGCGCGCCACGACTTCAATTTTTCCTTGCCATTCGGCGTGTAAACGAAGGCTTTCCTTTGCGTAATCCATTGTTAATATTATAATCGCGAACCCAAGAACGCTCAATTTCCCGTGCGGAATTTTCGATAATTAATCAGCGGTTACTTAACAAAATGAACGACGTTTCAACCTGACAATAAAAAAAATGCGCAGAGCAAGCAGAAGCAGCGAGCCAAGGCAGTTGTCGGAACGACGCGAACGGTTCAAATTCCGACGGTGAAATACCCGTAACCCGGGGCTGTACCGGGAATAGTATCTCACAAAATAATATCCTCCGCTGAAATAACCCTTTGTTTTTTATCTGCATAGAGTGTTATGTGGATAGACAAATTGACGCCGTTTTCGAGGGCGGAGGGATTAAAGGCATTGCTCATTTAGGGGCGGCACAGGCGTTTTTGGACAAAGGATACTCGTTCAGACGGGTCGCCGGCTCGTCCGCCGGGGCTATGGTCGCCGCACTGCTCGGCGCGGGCTACAGCGGCGCGGAGGCTTTCTCTGCAATTAAAAGCATTTCGGAGGACGATGTCACAAAAGGTTCTCACCTGCATCACTTTTTGGGAAAGGCGGTAAAAACCGTACTTTCCTACGGGCTTTACGGCACCCAAGCCTTTGAAAATATAATCGCTTCACTTCTTAAAGAAAAGGGTGTTGTGACGTTTTCGGATACCAAAAGCGAGGTTAAGGTTGCCGTTGCCGACATTTCCGAAAAGCGTGTTTTTACTTTCCCCGACGATTTACCGTTCTTCGGCATCGACCCGAAAGCCTTTCCCGTTGCGCGCGCGGTTGCGATGAGCGCGGCATTCCCCGGTTTTTTTGAGCCGTTCACCCTTAAAGATACCGAAGGACGCACGCACTATTTGGTTGACGGGGGGCTTATGGCGAACCTGCCGCTTTACATTTTTAACGCCTCGCCGTCGCTTTTCGGGCTGAAACTCGGTAAGTCAAATCAATACAACAAAATTAATGCCTTCCACGGCTATATAACGATGCTTGCCGAAACGGCACTCGATTCGGAGGACTTAGAATGCTCCGCACGTGCGCTCTCGCGGGGAGCGCGTATTTTTGAGCTGCCGACCGAAATTACCGATGACAACGGGCAACAAAAAAAGGTTTCAACATTAGAATTTTCCTTGACCGAAACGGAAAGAAAAGCCCTGTATACCGGCGGATATAACGCGGTAAAAGGAAGAATTTAGGTGCAGACTTCAGGCTTTTGTGCCACCCGGCGCAAAGTCGTAGGGTGCAATTCTTATAACGTTTAGATTCTGCGACTGCGTGCAGAATGACGATACGCGATTGTCCACACCCGAAGAATTTAGATGTTTTGCAGCAGCTTAAACGCTTCCTCCACGATTAATAGGTAGCGCACGGCGAATTTTTGGTCGCGGAAATAGAAGCGGTTTACGACGTCGCCCTCCAAGGTTATATCGATGCCCTCCTTCATTTTTTCGACAATCGTATGCGTTTTGGCAATGGGCACAACGATTTCGGCATTGACACCGTAGTAGTCCTTGCCCTTAAACGTAAGCGCGTCACGGGTAATTATTAACTCACCTTCGCCCGTTTCGACGTATTCGCCGGTTTTATTGATTTCCCAAATTACGGGGTGCGATTCAACAAATTCGGGGTCGGCAAGAAGCTCGGCTTTTATGCTTGCCCGCTCGAACGCGTACCATTTTGAAATTGTACCCGGCGATATACTGTCGCCTTTTGCGACGAGCTCACCGGTTTTTAAGTACTTGACGGCGTTGCCGCACGAGGCGCATATTAACTCGGTTTCGGTGCTGTAGTTCTCATATTCTTCGCCGCATTTAGGGCACTTAAACAACACGTGGTGGAGCCCTTTCGCGGGTTTTTTGTTTTTGAATACGACTTGATTCTGAATTTGATATTCGTTTTGGTCGGTAACGAAACCCGCTTTCAGCCTTTCGTAAATTTCCGTCGGCTTAAGGGTTTTAATTTCCTCTTCGGTAATCATAACCGAAACCTGTTGCGTAACCTTGCCGTGCTTAATGCCGCCCCATTTCGGGAGCGCGGAATACGCGCCGTTATTGACCGCAAGCAGAACCGGCAGACCAATCATTTTGACGAGTTTAGCGGTTGCCGGGGGGAGGTAATGCATCTGCGTGCCGTCAAGCGTAATTTTGCCCTCGGGACAGAGGTAAATCGATAACCCGTCCTTAACGGCTTGATTGAGAATCCTGATTGAGGCTAAATCAAGCGCGAACTGACTCATAGGAATTGCCGAAAACATTTCGCGGAACGGCTTCAAAACGCCCCACGAAAACAAATCGCGCCCCGTAACCACGTTAATCCGCGCGGGTTTCAGTCCTAAAAGAACGAACCCGACGTCCAACTTGCTCATGTGCGGACTGACCACCAAAAACGGCTTTTTGCTCTTTAAGAACGCTTTTGCCTCCGGAGTTTTTACGCTTTTGAACTTAAAAAGAATCCGCGCGACAATGCTTCCGAGCGGAATTACGATGCGGTATGCAAACCAATTAGGTCTTTTTGCAACAATGGGAAGTTTCTTTTCCTCTTTGTTCTTTTTCACAGTTAAATTTTAACATAAACCGTGTATTGAACTAAACGGCGGTATCGCATAAAATATAATTGTGAGTACTGTACAATTGATAGGAACGACGGTTCCTTCGGTAAAATTTTCGCTGACAGAGCCTAAAGAGAACGTAAAATACGTTCTTAACCCTTTGATTAAGTTAGAGATTAAGCAAACGCCTTCGAACGTTTTCGCTAAGCTTCTTGTTTCAATCGTGAACGCCGAGGACAAGCCTACCCCGTTCGAGGTTGAGCTTGCCGTAACCGGCACCTTTGTTTTAAGCGGCAAAGTAGACGTTGAATCGGTCCGCTTGTATGTAAGCAACACGTTGTATCCGTTCGCAAGGACCGCTGTTGCGGATATCACTCTGAAAGCCGGAATTCCGCCGTATTATCTGCCGTTTATCAACTTCGGCGAGGCGAAAAAGAAAGAAGACGAAATTAAAGACGGAGAATAATTCCGGTGGTTTCGGATTATATTATACGAAAAGCCCGGATAACCGATTTAGAAGCGTGCCGTGAAATTTGCATTGCAACCGCGGAGGGGCGGAATTTGTCGACCTCGAAAAAGCGTGCGGCCTTATGCAACCGCTTTTGTGACCCTTATATAGAAAAATTTACCGATAACTGCTATGTCGCCGAGAGCCGAACGGAGGGCGTTTTCGGCTATATTCTTTGCGCGCCCGATATCGACGAATATGCCTCGGTCGTAAAAAAACACTATGCAAAAGCCTTATATAAATTAAGCTTCGGCGAGGCGGTTCAACGCCGTTTTGAAATACCGTTAAGTAAAAGCTATAAAAAGGAAGCGGCGGCGCATCTTCATATCGACATTTTGCCTATCGGACAAAAACAAGGCGTAGGAGGCAAGCTTGTCCGCACATTACTTGAAAGCTTAGAAAAGAACCGTATTAACGGAGTCGCGCTCGGCGTAGGAACGGCAAACAAAAACGCCGTAAGTTTTTACAAGCATATCGGCTTTACAATCCTTAAGAGTTTGCCCGGCGCATATATAATGATTAAGCGCACCTCACAGATATTGTGAAATATTAATCGAATTTTACGATGCGACCCGTATCCCGACAATGCGGTTGTTCGCTCCTGCCATCTTTTTCGTTCTTGAAGTTTCGGGCGCGATAAACTATCATTATATATATTGCGTGTGCGCGTATATGAATGTGCGCGCGAACGCACAAAGAAATGGCAAAGAAAAGCAAGATAACGCAGGCTGCGGCGCAACAGAACGCCGGATACAGCATTCCTCAAGGGTATACATATTCATTTATGCCGGTGCAGTACGACGCTCCTCCTGCGAACTACGGCTACACCCCCGAGCAGGAGGTTTTCGACGGTAAAAAGAAAAAAGAGGCAAAAAGGCGCGGACCTATCGGCGGATTATGCCTGTTTATCGCGGCGATTTTTACGTTGCTTGCAATCATTGCGCCGCTCATTAACTATGTTTTCCGCGACGGTTACGTGTTTATCAACAACGAAATCGCCAAAGAAGCGGTAAAACTGCTCAAAAGTATTCCGTCGGACTTCCCCTATTCGTCAATTATTTTCTATCTGATGCTCGCAAACGCGGCGTTTGACCTGATATTGTTGTTCCTTTGGTGCAAAAAGAAGCATTTACCGCTCATTTTCTCGTTCTTTTTCACTCTGTCTATGGTGTTTACGGTTTTCTATTTGTTAGTAGACTACGTAAGCTCGATAATCGCACACCCCGCGGAGTTTATCGACGCAATAAAATACCTGCCGTTTGCGGTGCTTTTGGTGGCAATTCCGTTCTTGCTGCTGTGGTTTCCTACGATTAAGTTCAAAAAAACTAAGGGCGTCTTTGCGGTACTCGTATCGGTATTGTTAATCGCCGGTTGCATCGCCTCGTGGGTATACGGTACGCACTTGAAGTTCGAATTCGCGGCGGACGCTGCCGTTTTGGACGTCGGCGAAACCGGCGGAATCGGCTATTATTCGGTTATTTTTGCAACGAACGAGGACAGCATCGGTTGGGTAACAATCGAGGATGACCCCGACGTTTACTGGTCGGCGGACGCCGGCGTCAAACGGGTAGGCAAAATTCATGCGGTAAAAATTCCGTACTCGTATTTAGACAATAAAACCTATCAAATTCATGCGTTTAAGTACTCGAAGAAGTTATCATACGACAAAATAGACTTTTCGAAAGGTACGATTATCAGCGGAAACGAGATTGATTTTGCAGGCGATTATGCGTTAAAAGACAATTTGAATATCGCATTGTACTCCGATTGGCACGAGCGGGTGACGGAACTCGGCGCGGTTGCGGACAGCGATGCAATGGCAAAAAACGGCGCGATTGATTTAATCGTATACGGCGGCGACTACGCAAACTTCTATGTAAACGAGCAAGACTTTATCGACTACTTCCTGAAAGGCGCGGCGGCGGCATCGAAAGGTGCAATTCCCGGCATATTTGTCCGCGGCAACCACGAGGTGAGAGCCGACTTCAACGAGATGAACACAGCATACAGTTGGCTCGGGTTGAAATCGTTCTACTATCAAATTAAGCGCGGAAACTATCAGTTTACGGTGCTTGACAGCGCGGAAACCTACGGGGGCGATTACTGGGAGCATGACGGGCAGTACGATATGAACGCTTATCAAAAGGAGCAAATGGACTGGTTCGACAAGTACGGTTACGCGGCTCCCGGGGTATTCAACGTAGTTTTGACCCATTCTTCGGAGTTCACGGGGCAAAGCGAGGCGTTACCTTCGCCGTACGATGCATTATCGACTCAAGCCGAAGTTCTGCGCGCGCGGTACTTTGCCGGTATAAAAAGGAACAACGTTGACCTGACATTGTCGGGGCACTCGCATACATGGGCATCGAACAAGCCGCTTGCGGACGGCGAAACTTACGCCTATTTGGGGCTCAACGAAGCGGCTAACGCGCTTATCGCAAGGGGTGTGGTTGATTTAGAAACAATCGGTTTAGACGTCGAAAATGCCTTTGCTTATACGAACGCGGTTACGACCGGCGGCAAAGCCGGCGGTACGTCAACGGAGGTTGTCGCAATTTTGAAAAAATTGATTTCCTTAGACTTTACCGAGGATAAATTTGAGTACGGCGGTTCGAATTTGTACATTGCGAACGGCGAAATCGAGTTCCGTTACATCAACGCCGACGGCGAAGAAGTTAATTCGATAATCTTAGACAAAACCCCCGATTATACTCCGGCGGCGTAGTTTTTGTAGAGTTCGATTTTGGGAAAGAAATATTAAGGAATGTTTGGATATTACACAACGGGCGCGGACTATTGCGCCCGTTTTCTTTTGTATTTTAACGGATAATAAATCCCCCCCCTTGTCATTCTGCGCAAAGTCACAGAATCCATTTATTATTTTGTTTGCAATGATATTTAATTGTCCTCTCGTGTGTCAAGTACAAAATGCGTTGCAATTCAAATTATTTCGCTATATTTTTAACGCAATGCACGGTTTGTAATGGAAAAATTTATATTAGAATTAGTGTAGCAAAAGACAAATTTACTTTGTTGGGCGCGTTGATAATGAGGATTGCAAGGATTAAGGCGTTTATTTAGGTTAAAGTACATAATAAGTTGTTTGTTAATAGCGAATTGCTATAGATTGCTAAGGAGAAAAAAGATTTATGAAGGACGAACAATTAAACACAATTTTTGCGGCGCAATACGCGCTGCCCTACGCCGTTTCGGCGTACAACAAGGTAATTAAGGATTTAGTAAGCTTTAGCTTTAACCACTCGGCAAAAACCCCGCCAATGACGCTTTGTTTGAAAGTAATCAGGCTTCGCGAGCGGCGCGATTTGCTGCTGCACGTCTACCAAGCCCTCAGAGCCGCTATCGAAACGTTGTCGGATTCGGACAAGGGAATAATGCATTCCGTGTTTTTTTACGAAAAAGACGGCGGTTACGAGTGCCGCGTCAGCCCCAAAAGGGCGTCGGAACGGTTCGAAAAAACGGGGAGTTATATCCGTGCCGTGCGGGCGAGGTCTATCCGTAAAATGAAGCCGATTATCGAAGAAGCCGTTACGGAGGAAGAATTTCTTGAGCTTTTCGGCAGTGTTGTCTGCCTTAAACGGGTGTATGACAAGTTCATAAAGGAGGAAAAGAAGAAATGAACGAGGAATTATTTAAGAAATTGTCCGAAGGTTTTTTCGTGACCGAGGACATAACGGAATACACCTACGGCGAGGACGGGAAGAAAATTCCCCTCAAAGGCAAGCAAACAAAGCGGTACATTCCGCCCGACAGCGTGGCGATTAAAGCGTATGCCGATATGAGCGGAGGCGCAAAAAGCTACGGTTCATTGACCGATGAGGAATTAGAGGAAATAAAAAACGGAATCCTCATAAAATTAG
>JAISKW010000126.1 GCA_031260775.1 Christensenellaceae bacterium | reverse complement strand
AGAAAAAAACGAAAGAAAAATCCTAAAGGTAGGTGCGTTGCTGACCATAGCATGCTTTCTCGTACGCTTTTTATGGGACAAAAACCGCTTTTTCGAGGTCGGCGTTTACCGCAACAATCTTGGAGAAACCATTCCAGAGGCTTTTGCCAACCTCCCTTTTAACTATGCACCAATTTTAACAGGCGGTGGTATGCAGCTTAATGTCAATAAGCTGCTCACCGCTTTTTCTTTGCTCGCATACACGGCAGGGGTCGCGCTTTTCTTAGTCGCGGTTATTTCCGTCTTTTATAAGAACGGTCTGACGAAATACCTGCTTGTTTATTTCGGAATCCCGACTTCGGTGTTTATGCTCGCAATGCTCCCGTGGACGATACAAATGGTCTCGGGGTATCCTTCATATTCGATGTCGCGTCCGGATTTATTCTACGCGCCTTGGGCAACAATAGAATTTCAAACGACAGCCGCGCTCGGCAGAAGCGTGGTTTACGCGGCGGAGATTATGCTTACAACCGTGCTCGTCGTTTGGCAATCGTATAAATTTTGTTTCGAAACGGGCAAGTTTAGGCTCCCGAAATTTACAAAGCAGTACGCCTTAATGTTTGCGGCGGCGGTTCCCGTAATTATTGCCCTGTGCGTGTCGCACTACATTCCGCGCATATTCGGAGGGCAAACCTCAAACTTGCATTTGGACGATTTGAAGACCGGGCAGGGCAGCGGACAACGCATACTTATGTACTTCGGGCTTCTCTCGCCGATTGTCACATACTATGTTATACGCAAGCGCAGCCACGAAGCGAAAATGGCGGCGTTGCTGTTTATATCGTATTCAACCCTAATAACCTATATAAGCAACTGGGCTATTTATGAATACACGGAGGTTACCTCCTTGCCGCTCCACTTGTGCAACACCGCGATGTATGTTATGCCGTTGTGCCTCACGTTTAAGTGGAAAAGGTTGTTCTATTTTACCTATTTTATCAACGTCTTAGGCGCGTTCTTCGCTTGGTTTATACCCTCCGCGGGCGAAAGCGGAAACCTCTTTAATCCGAACGTAATGACATATTGGATAAACCATTGGCCGGCGGCGTCATTACCGCTCGTAATTGTCGCAGTGGGCGGCATTTTCGACAGACCTAAAATAAAGCAATTCAAGTACAGCATAATTTTCTTTACCGCATATATGCTTTCGATGCTGATAATCAACCCCGTTTTCACCTCCATTATGCAGAACCGCAAGTACGAAAGATACTTGGAGCAACTCGAAGCAGGCCGAAGACCGGACGAAACCTTAGAGCATATTAACGATTCGTCAAGCGATTACTTCTTTTTGAACCAAGGGCGTATAACCGATGCCTTGCATTGGGGCAACCTCCGTAACCTTGTGTACGAGTGGTATTTTAAGGACGGAAAGTTCGTTGCGATGTACAGAAATACCGACGGGTACGATCATGCGACGATGACGAAGGAATACCCGTTCGAGCAAGGCTATATCCGTTTCGAGCTGCGGCCGATTTATCACTCGTTGTTCTATATAACCTACTTCGGAATGATGATTGGGATGTGGTTCTTGTACAGCGCGGCGTTCGCATGGACTAAGCGGTACAGCGAAATGAACGAAAAGAAGCGGGGTATTAAATTAGACAGATTAGCGTTTGAGGCAATGCTCAACGGTCGGCCCGAAAGAGAGCCGTTATATGAGGACGAAACAAATATGTTAACAATAAAGAATTTTTCGAAGATGTACGGAACGAGCAACGTTTATGCGGTAGACAACGTTTCAATCGAAGTAAACGGCGGCGAAGTTTTCGGCTTTTTGGGGCCCAACGGAGCGGGTAAGAGTACCATAATCAAGAGTATTGTGGGTATTCAGCCGATAACGGAGGGAACGATTGCCATTAACGGGTTCGATATTCAGAGGCAACCGGGCGAGGCAAAAATGAATATCGGGTTCGTCCCCGACCACTATGCGTTCTATGAGCGGCTGACGGGGCGCGAGTATATCAACTATATAGCCGACCTTTACAAGGTAGACAGACTCCGCCGCACGGAGATAATAAATGACCTTTTAGCGAAGTTTTCGCTGAAGGAAGCGTTCGATAACCCTATACGCACATATTCGCACGGAATGAAGCAAAAGATTGCGATAATGTCCGCGCTTGTGCACGAGCCGAAGCTTTGGATTTTGGACGAACCGCTCACGGGTTTAGACCCCGATTCGATTTTCCAAGTTAAGGAAGCGATGAAGGAACATGCGAAGAAAGGGAATATCGTGTTCTTTTCGACGCATATTATGGACGTCGCGGAAAGGCTGTGCGACAGGGTTGCGGTAATAAAGTTCGGGCATTTAATCTATCAAGGAACGATGGACGACGTGACCGCAAGGGGAACAACCCTGGAAGTGTTCTACCGTACGCTTATTGCCGAAACCGTTGTGACACCGCGCAAGGCTGACCAGAAAAACGCGACGAAGGTCAAAAACCAATACGCCGAAGAAAATTCATAAGAGATGTCGGATATATACGCAAAAAACGAATATCTAAAGCAGGCGGAAAAGCGGCGGCTCAAAAACGAGAAGCGCGCTGTAAGGGAGCAAAAAAGCCGGGGTTTATCCGGCGTTGAGCAGGGAAAAAACGCGGTAGCCGCGTTGAAGAATTCGGCAATCGCGGTGCTTTTTGCCAATATTTTCGCTCTTTTAATAGGGAATAAAATAGCCGCAAAGAAAAACGACCCGAACCGTCCGTTCTCGCCGCCGCTGTTTACGCTTGTCGCGATGCAGCTTAAACAAAAGCTCAATTTGAAGCATCTGAACTCGCCGTTCAGGGTGATTTTCGGGCTGATTTTTGCCGCGGCAAAGTTTGCCGTAATAACGATTGCATTAAATTTTGTAATTTCGCTTTCGGTACAGTTTTCAATTCTAAGCCTTGTGAAAGGGAGTTTTCCTATAGGCGCATTGACCTTAGGGTTTGCGGTAATTTTAATCGCCTCGATTATTTCGGTGACGACGCAGCTGACGGATACGCTGTATTTGTCGGGTGATAACGCGCTGCTTTTAACCTATCCCGTCAATGCGGATATGGTTTTTGTATCGAAGCTTATAGTGTTTTATATAAACGAGTTGAAAAAGAACCTGAACACTATGCTTCCGCTCTTTGTGGCATACGCAATGTACGTAAGCGCAAACCCGGTCATTTACGCGTTTTTGTTGCTGTGGTACCCGATAGTCAGTTTGATACCCGTTATCTTCGGAGCGATATTGTCAATACCGTTTTTGTTTTTCCGTATGAGGATGCGCGAAAACAGAATCGTTCAAATTGTGATGGCAGCCGCCGGCATTTTTGCGGTTGTTTGGGTCATTTTTTCAATAGCGCGCGCGATACCGCCGGGCTTTGACCTTGTCGTAGGGTTTGGTAAGTACTCGATGGCGATTACGGATACGATTAACCGCCTTGTGTATTTTGACAAATATAAGCCCTTGACGTTTTTCACCGAGGGACGCGGACTGTTCCAACCGTTCCGATGGATATGCGAAGGTATCGGCGGCAGGTACGTGGGCGGCGAAATGGTGCAAGTAGGTGCGTGGTCGTGGCAATCGCCGCTTTGGTTCTTCGGGATTTTGGCAACTGCGGGCACGGCATTGTACTTCGCCGAGAGGGTGTTCTTTTTCAAAATGGCGAGCAAGCCTATGGAGTTCAAAGCCCGTAAGAGGGACGTCGATAAGCCCAACAGAAAGGCAATTCCGTTTTTCTCCTCGCTTAAAAAGGAAACGCTTGCGGTTTTACGCTCGCCCGAAAAGTTCTTTTCAACGTATTTAACGGTGTTTGCACTGCCGTTTATTATCTACCTTTTGAATAAGATGTTCCTCAATATGGACACCGATATCATGGGAGAAGGGATGGTAAAGGCTGTGAACGTGCTTATTCTCGCGCTTGTCGCGCTGACGAACAATACGCATCTTGCGAGTATTCTTTCAAGCGAAGGGCAGGCGGCGTATATTCTAAAGAGTAATCCGCAGTCGCGTTGGAGCTTGATATTGTCGAAAGCGGCAATACCGATGCTGATGTCGCTTTTGTCGGTGACTGCGTCGATAATCGTAATGGGTTATTTTGCAAAAATGGGCAGGAGCGAAATTGCGTTTACGGCAATAACGATATTCTTGCTTATTTTCGGTCACGCCGCGCAAAGTGCCGAAAGCGATATTCTGAAGCCGCAATACAAAAAATACTTCGGAGGGGCGTTCGACGGAATAAACCCCAACGAAGCGAAAAGCACGGGAATAGCGTTCGCGCTTGCGATTGTGTTCGGCGCGCTGTCGGCGTACTTTATCATACTGGACTTGCACTCGAATCCGCTGACGCCGTGGCTGAAGCTTGCGGGACTCGCGCTGATTTACTGCACCCTTAGGATTTATCTGTTCATTTCGCGAACGAGGGTTTATTATGAGGACTTTTAGAGGAGGAAAGAAATGAAGAAAGTAGTACTACCGTTAATAGCTCTGATTTTCCTCGGGTCGCTCGTAATCGTCTCGATGATCGGGCTGAAAATAAGATACTCGTATACCCAATGGGTAGAGCCGACTAACTGCGAATTCGTGCAGCGGGAGGGCGAGAATTACGAAATCATAGCCACAAAACACCTTGACGGAAGCATTACCAAAACTCTCTATGTCAAGGGCAAGGAGGACACGGTTCTGATACCCGAATTGGACGCAGAGCGTAACCCGGTAATGATTGATGCGAAAGACGCAGACGGAAACGTTATTTTAGGTGACGACGGGAAGCCGGTTCAGGTCGCAAAAATGCTCGAGGTTATCGTAATAGTCGCAGGGCAAAGCGTAAGGCTCGATTGGGAGGTTTACAGAATCCGCATAAACGACGAGTCGAAGCAGCCCGAGTTGGACGAAAACGGCGAACCGATTAAGGAATACAATACGACTCCGCTAAGGAGCGCGGTGACACTGAGGGTCGTTGATAACAACGCGGAAACCGCGGAGGTCGAAACGCCTAAGTATATGACGCGTGTTATATCGTCCGTGTCAAACGGTTTCGGACTGAAAAACGCCGAGGACGAGGAGGGTACCGAGGAGGACGGAACGGCGGAAGAACCGTCCGAAGAACCGACTGCGGAGGAGGAGCAAAGAGAGGAATTCGAATATGTGCTGACGGCGGACCGAAAGCTTGCAATGGAAAACGAGGACACCGCCGGCAAGCTGACGCTACTGAGAGATGTTTATCAATATACGCGCATTCAGGTAACCATCACGAGCGGAGCGGGATACGAAATTATGGAAGTTGTGTATGTTGCAGAGAGTAAATGGGATAATTATATGAAAAATATCCGCGCAAACGCCAACAAATAGTCAAGACAAGATACTATGACGGGTTCAAGCCGACTGATAATTTTTTTACGAGTCATCGGAGAGAAAAACCTTGTCATACTATAGAGGAAATACATATATGAAAAAAAAGATTTTAATAATGCTCATGAGCATCTTAGCGATTTTTGCGCTATTGGTTGCTTGTGAAAAGGCGCAGACGGACGAAGGCGAAGACGGCTCGCCTCCCGGAGAAGAGCAGACCGACGACCCTAACGACATCAGAGGGTTGGTAAACGTTTCATTTGACCTCAAGGGGGCTGTTACAAAGAACGGAGATAAGATATTCTCTCTGCAAGCCGATAAGGCAACGGGATTGGTAACCTTGCCCGGCAACCCTAACGACCCGACTTACTTG
>JAISKW010000095.1 GCA_031260775.1 Christensenellaceae bacterium | reverse complement strand
CGAGGCTGAAAGCAAAGTGCTTTTTGCAAGCGGCGCGCTCGAAGCGGCAAAATATATTATTGAAAAAGCACCCGGGCTTTATGATATGAATGACATTTTCAACGCGTAAAAATGCTTTGTAATTTATGTCCTAACAACTGTAAAACCGTACGTTTGTGCAAAAAGGACGGCTTTTTACGGGTTGCACGGATTGGGCAGCATTTCTACGAAGAGCCTCCCGTAAGCGGAACTTTGGGTAGCGGAACCGTGTTTTTCTGCGGTTGCAATATGCGTTGCTCATTCTGCCAAAACAAAGAAATCAGTGCGGATTACCGAGGCACGGCATTTACACAAGACGAATTAATTTCCGAAATAAAGCGGCTCGAAAGTGAGGGCGTACACAACATTAATTTTGTCACGCCGTCGCACTTAATTGGAGAATTGAGAGCTTTACTTTTACTATACCGCCCGAAAACGACGGTATACAATACCTCTGCGTACGACGGCGCGGAGGGGCTGAAAGGGCTTGACGGGCTTATCGATATTTATCTGCCGGATTACAAATACTCCGACGCTTCGCTCTCTTTGAAGCTTTCGCAAAAAAGAGATTATCCCTCCGTCGCGCTTAACGCAATTGCGGAGATGTTCAAACAGCAGCCGAAGAACGTTTACAGCGATACGGGTTTACTTAAAAAAGGAGTTATAATACGGCACCTAATACTGCCGGGTTATTTAGAAAACTCCGTAAACGCGCTGAAAATTTTATCGGATAATTTCACGGGGTGCGAGGTATCGCTCTTATCGCAGTTTACGCCGCGTGCGGACTGCCCCGAATTGCCCCGAACGTTAAAACCTATCGAGTATAAAACCGTATATCTGACGGCGATGAAATTGAATTTTTCAAAGATTTACACGCAAGAGCTTTCCTCCGCCTCACCCGAATTCATTCCCGTTTGGGATTTATAAATACTGCGTAACACACTCGGAACTTTGCGGCATATATTGCAGTATGGATTTTGCAAGCTTAATGCCGTTGCTACTTGCGATGCAGGGCGGGAACGCCGACATTGCGTCACTTTTGCCGTTTTTGCAGGGCAACAAGCAGCAGCCTCCGATTTTTACACCGTGCCAAACGACCGATACAAGTTCGTTTGAGGCAATAAATAAAATGCTTAACCCCTCTGCGGATTGCGCCCCGGGCGGCAATCCTTCGCAAGGCGGCTCGATAGATTTAGGCAGCTTAGGCGGTTTAGGCGGCGCGGGAGGTATTGGCGGCTTGGGCGGTCTTTTAGGCGGTTTAGGCGGCGCGGGCGGCAATTCAAATATGCTCCAATTACTACTTCCTCTTTTAATGAACAATCAAAAAGGCGGATGTGTTCCGCCCTCTTGTGACCCGCCTAAAAAGCCGCGCCGTTGTGATTTTAACCTGATTGAGGACTTCCTGCCCGTTTATGCCCTTAACACTCTTAACAAGTGCATATTAGCCGAGTAATTTGCCGTAAACGACAAGCGAAAGTATTGCGGCAAAAATCAAATACGCCGCAGGTAACAAGAAATACGCCGCGATTGTGTGCCGCCCCGCCGCGTTAATCGGTGAGTAGTTCATGAACTTTAAGGGCTTAATCAGCGATTTCTTTTCGTTATACAGCAGCTTTGAAAGTGCAATTCCAATTGACATATACCCTATAAACGGGAAAAGCGGACGGTAATCTCCGCGCGAAAAATCGTACATTGCTTCGGTCCAGCCGAACATACCGTTTACGATTGTGCCGTTCCAATAGCCTATTTCGGACAACTCCCAACCGAAAAGCTGTTCACCCCAATACATTCCGTGGTGGATATCTAACAATATTATTAGCATCCCGAGCACAAGGAAAAAGGCTATCGACAAGCCGCGCTGCAGCTTTTTGGGGAAATACGAGGTAACCTTCATTAAAAGTGCCATTATCAACGTTGCAAGTGCAAAGCAATGGAAAATTCCGAACCAAACGGGTGAATACGAAACAATAGGTCCGATAATTACCGTGAATACCGTAAACAATGCCGCGGCAACGGTCAATTTGCAAGCGTTTTTAAGGTTGTCGCGCGAAAAGGGGAAACAAATGCCGCTAATCAAAAAGAACATTGTTACGGTTCCGGGCAAAATAATATTGCGTAACGGCGTGTTATGCTCAAATTCTCTGAAGTCGAGGAGCGCGGAAATAATCGGATTCCCCGTATCGTAGCTCCAAAACGGAAATATCGCGTGTGTAAAAACGGCAACATGCTCGAGAGTTACGAGCAGTATGCAAATACCTCTTATAAAGTCTAATTCCCAAACATGCGAGGAAATATCCTTTTTCTTCCTACCTTTCTTAAACATAAGTATCAACGCCGCGTTCTTCTGCCTTGTAAACGCGCAAACTGCTTTATCGTAGTATCGGCTCAAATAACCTACACTACTATTTTATATCAAACAACACAATAAAGCTATATACCGTTCGGAACGGGAGTGGACAATTGTGTTGTCATTCTGCGACTCCGCGCATGGTGACAAAATCACACACGGAGTCCGCTCTTAAATTCTAATAGTTTTGAACAATAACAACAGCATTCACGTTCGCGGGTATGTCGTTTACCCCTTGCTCTTGGAGCATGGCAGGCAAACCTGTGCCGGTTGTGTGGTAAACCGCAACAAATTTCTCTCCGGTATCGAAGACATATACTTGGATAGGAGGAGAGTTGCCGTCATCATAGGCGAGGGTAGGAGTATGGTTATCATATAGCCAATATAGATAGTCATTGATTTCCTCGGGCAAAACGTTTGCGGAAAGAATCATTATCATATCTTCCTCTCCGGCAAAAGATACGGTACCTACGTCCGTTATCTTAGGCGGTTCGCCGACAATTGCTTCAATCTCCGGGGTAAGTGTCTGCCCCCATACGGCAGTCACAGGTTCTGCAAGCTTTACGGTGTATGAGCGACCGGAAACGCCGGCATAAAATGCGCCTTTAAGGTAATAGGTATGCCCCGCTTCCAAATCTACAACCATTTTGAAGTTATAGTTTTCCGCGCCGTCGTCATCGGAATATATGACCGTAAAATTTTCGTCGTAGAGGTAGGCGTACGGGTTCAAACCGAATAAACCGTATAAACCCACATCGTAATCCGAGAATATCGCATACCTATCGCTTTCCGCAACTTGAATTTTGAAATAAGTAGCGGTTACGTTATCGTTGGTATTTGCAGGCACTCCGAAGTTAAGCGGAATTGCCGTAGCGACATGAGCCAACCGCGTAACCGGAATTCCGTGCGCGTCGTACGACCAAAGCTTGTCGCCGAAATCGAATCCGTCTTCGAAGCCGACGGGAGCATAATAATAAACAAAGCCCGCGTTTATTGCGCTCAAAACATCTTCGTACCATTGCCCCGGAAGCGGAAGCGTCGCATAATCCGCTTTTGAGCCGTAGAAATACAAGTTAACCCCGTTCAGGCCCGAGTAATCTAAAATATAGCTTGCCGCCGTCCGGTTAAAAACAATCCCCCTTGCCGTGTCG
>JAISKW010000093.1 GCA_031260775.1 Christensenellaceae bacterium | reverse complement strand
GTTCGAGCCGCCGCCCGCGCAACCGATGATGATATCGGGGGTTTCGCCGTACTTGTCAAGCGCAACTTTCGCCTCAACGCCGATGATGGATTGGTGCAAAAGAACGTGGTCAAGAACCGAGCCGAGAACGTAACGGCATTTTTTTGTGGTCATTGAAACCTCTATCGCCTCGCTGATAGCGCAACCTAATGAGCCTCCGGTCGTCGGGTTGTCAGCCAAAATTCTGCGTCCGACGTTTGTGGTATCGGAGGGAGAGGCGAAAACCTTTGCGCCGTAGGTCTCCATAACCGCCTTGCGGTATGGCTTTTGCTGCGCGGAGATTTTAACCATATATACCTTTAGGTCGATGCCATAATATGCGCAAGCCATTGAAAGTGCCGTGCCCCATTGTCCCGCGCCCGTTTCGGTGGTCAAGTGCTTTAATCCCTCTTTCTTAGCATAATAGGCTTGCGGCATCGCGGAGTTCAGCTTGTGGGAGCCCGAAGTGTTGTTTCCTTCGAATTTGTAGTAGATTTTTGCAGGGGTTCCCAACTCTTTTTCAAGCGCATAAGCGCGGATAAGAGGGGAGGGGCGGAACATCTTGTACGCCTCCTGAATGCCCTTCGGAATGGGGATTAAGGTGTCGGTTTGATTAAGCTCTTGGTCAACTAATTCCTTGCAGAAAACGGGATATAAATCCTCGGGCGTGCAGGGTTGATGAGTGCCGGGGTGGAGGAAAGGCGGGTGCTTTTCCTTCATATCCGCGCGGAAATTGTACCAGTTTTTAGGGATTTCCTTTTCTGATAAATATGTTTTTACAGGTATTTTTTTTGTCATTTTAGCTCCTCGGAGTGTCGCTTCGACGGTCATACGCCGCTTTTCGGTGTATGACAACACTTGCTTCACTCCTATTTTTTTATTTTTTACTTTTATTTTTTTTGGCGGAATCACTGCCGCCGCAGTAGTATTTTGTGTAAATTACAAAACACGCCATCGCTTACGGCGGTTAGCGCAATGTGAATGCGTTTCTATAATGATTATTAAGTTTTCGGAGTTTTTTAACACAAAAAAGTCCCTTGTTATATAACAAGGGACGAATGCTTGCGCACCGTGGTACCACCCTATTTCGCGTAAAAGAACGAAAGTTACGCCTTATTTTGTTCTGTAACGGGAACGCCCGTTGCGCACTACCCAAAGCAAAAGCTAAGCTCGTTCGCACCCTCCGCAGTCCATTCATATTAAGCCTTGGTTGCGTCGCACCGACCCGCAACTCTCTCAAGAAGGTATTTAATATTACTACTCCGCTTCAACGGTTTAAGTGATTACATTGTATTATACATTTACACTCCGTCAAATACCCCCAAAAGCGGCTCGTGAGCAAAACACGGGCTTTACGGCATATAAATATTGTGTTAACATTACTTTACTTGAAAAAGATTAACAACAGCTTCGCATTTTACTTTTACGGCTTTTATTTTAGCCATATTTTGTAGTGCAGTGCGGTTAAGCTTCTTTTGAAAGAAAGAAAGAATATTAAAGACCGCACTAAGCAATGCGGTCTTTTTTATTTGCACCATATAAGAAATGATACTTGTAATTAAACAGAATCACGACGTTAAGCAGTTAGACAACCTAATCGGTTGGATTTCGGGCAAGGGCTTAAAGGTCAACATCAGTCACGGTGACAACACCACCATTTTGGGGCTTGTCGGCGATACTACGCTTGTGGATATCGAGCTTCTTGAATCTCTCGATATCGTCGAAAGCGTAAAGCGAATTCAGGAACCGTATAAGAAAGCAAACCGCCGCTTCCACCCGGACGATTCGGTTATTGACGTCAAAGGCAATAAGTTCGGCGGCGGTCATTTTTCGATTATCGCAGGACCTTGCTCGGTCGAAAGCGAAAAGCAAATTATACAGGTTGCCGAGGCGGTTAAGGCGGCAGGGGCGGGGCTCCTCCGCGGCGGCGCATTCAAGCCGCGCACCTCTCCCTACGCTTTCCAAGGAATGCGCGAGGAGGGCTTAACGCTTTTACTTAAGGCAAAAGAGGTTACGGGCTTGCCGATTGTTACCGAAATTATGGACGAAAAGCACTTAGACCTTTTCCGCGATGTGGATATTATCCAAGTGGGCGCGCGCAATATGCAGAACTTTGAGCTACTTAAACAGCTCGGAAAGGTACCCAATACCATATTATTAAAGCGCGGACTTTCGAACACAATCGAGGAACTCTTGATGAGCGCGGAGTATATTATGGCGGAGGGGAACACGAATGTAATTTTGTGCGAAAGGGGAATCCGCACCTTTGAAAAGTACACAAGAAACACGCTTGACATATCCGCCGTGCCGATATTGCACGAAAGAAGCCACTTGCCGGTTATAATTGACCCCTCACACGCGGCAGGAATCGCCTCGCTTGTCGAGCCGTTGTCGCTTGCAACGGCTGGCGTCGGCGCGGACGGACTTATTATCGAAGTCCATAACGACCCGCCCCACGCCCTCTGCGACGGCGCGCAAAGTATCCGCCCCGAGCAGTTCGCCTCGCTCGTTACCAAAATTAAAGGCGTGCTTAATGTCGTAGGCAAAACCTATAATTAATTCACGCTTGATAAAACGCTTATCGACCGGCGGACTTTGGAATATTATTCATCGATGCTCTATGCCGGGAATCTACGATAAAAATTTTGACGATTCGGCAGTCCCCGTAAGGATGATTTAATGAGCGGCTACTGAATATTCGTAATGTTGCCTTATTCGCTTCTTATATCGGATATAGATTTAATGTTAAAATATTAAGGTTAAACCGAAAGAGAGGTTTTTTATTCTATGCAAGAGTTAATGCTGACAAATAAGGCGGTAGCGAGGGGGGCTTATGAAGCGGGCGTTAAAGTCGTTTCGTCGTACCCGGGTACTCCGTCTACCGAAATTACCGAAGAATGTAGCTTGTACAACGAGTTTCACACCGAGTGGGCAAGCAACGAAAAAGTCGCGACCGAGGTTGCCGTGGGTGCGGCGATTGCCGGCAGCCGCGCGATGACGTGTATGAAACACGTGGGCGTTAACGTTGCCGCCGACCCGTTATTTACCGTATCTTACACCGGGGTTAACGCGGGATTAGTCGTTTGCGTTGCCGACGACCCCTCGATGCATTCCTCGCAAAACGAGCAGGACAGCCGCATTTATGCGCGCGCCGCGCACATCCCTATGCTCGAGCCCGGCGACAGCGCGGAGGCTAAGGTCTTTACAAAACTCGCTTTCGATATTTCCGAGGAGTACGATACCCCCGTATTTTTACGTTTAACTACGCGTGTCGCGCATTCGCGCGGCTATGTGACCCTTGAGGAGCGTGTTGAAAAACCCGAAAAACCCTACGAAAAAAACGCCATGAAGTACGTTATGATGCCTCTTGGCGCAAAGAAACGCCATCAAGCGGTTGAAGCGCGTGAAATTGCGTTAAAATCCGCAGTTAACGGCTTCCCTCAAAACAAAATATTGGCGCGGAGCAAAAAAGTTGGAATAGTCGCGTCGGGCGCGGTGTATCAGTTTGTTGCCGAGGCGACAACGGCAAGCGTTTTCAAACCGGCGTTCGTTTATCCGCTTTGTACCGACGCGATTAAGAAGTTTGCCAAAACCGTGGACGAATTGCTTGTTATCGAGGAGTTGGAGCCGTTTTTAGAAAATCAAATTAAGTTATCGGGCATCGCCTGCAAGGGCAAGGAAATTACCGGACTGCAAGGCGAATTATCCGTGGAACTTGTCGCACAAAAGCTTCGCGACAACGGCTACGGCGGCATTTTAAGCGCGGATTATTCCGTTACTTACAACGAAGAAAAAGTTCCGCCGCGCCCGCCCGTAATGTGCCCGGGGTGTCCGCACAGGAGCGTATTTTATGTGTTAAGCAGGCTCAAACTTAAGGTGACGGGCGACATCGGTTGCTACACCCTCGGTTCAAATGCTCCCCTTTCGTCAATAGATTGCTGCGTATGTATGGGAGCATCGATAGGAATGTCGCACGGCTTTAATTTGTCACTTAAGCAACCCGAAAGCACCGTTGCGGTCATCGGTGACAGCACCTTTATCCATAGCGGAGTAAACTCGCTTATCAGCAGCGTTTACAATAAGTGCGATTCAACCATAATCATTTTGGATAATTCCATTACCGGAATGACGGGGCATCAGGAAAACCCCGCAACCGGCAAAACCATAAAAGGCGAGCAAACCTACCGACTTGACTTGGTTGAATTAGTAAAGGCTTGCGGAGCGAACTCGGTGCAAACCGTAGACGCCTACGACATTGCGGAGGTTGAAAGAATAGTAAAAGAGGAAACCGCCCGCAAAGGCGTTAGCGTAATACTTGCCAGGCGTCCGTGCGCGCTATTGCCCGGGATGTTCAAAAACCCCATACCGTGCAAGGTTCAGGGCTGCAAAGGTTGCAAAGCGTGCCTTAAAATCGGCTGCCCCGCAATCGAAAATTTAGGAACGACCGTTAAAATCAATTCTACCCTCTGCGTCGGGTGCGGAGTTTGCAAGCAGATGTGTAAATTCGGCGCGATTAAATAATTGAAGTTGCATAGCGGAAAACTGAATATTACAGCCTTAACCGTTTTTTTTGCGTTTATTTTTTGTTGCGTATTTTTTGCGGTATTTCCGCTTAATTCAAGTGCGGCGAACGCGGCGGGTGAGGTTAAAATTTCAAGAATCAATGTAACAACCTCGGTTGTTTCGGCGGAGGAGGGGGTTACGGTAATGATAACCGTGCCCGAAAATACAATAAAATTAACCGTTGACCCGGATATTTTGCCCTTTGCCGACTCACGTAACAATCCCTATACCGTTGAGGTTACCCCGGACGGAATCGGCGGAGCGTTTGCATATTTAACCCTTCATTGGTGCGGCGATTACGACTTTTTTGCCGAACTCGATAACGGCACAACCGTTTCGGGCAGCTACACCGTTAACCAAGTCGATTCCAACGCGCCGTTTTTCCTAAACAATTTAGACGACGATTACTACACAATTTTGTCGGGCGGCGTACCCGATTTGGTATATGTTAAAGTCACCGACCGCTACACAAGCTACCCCGAAAGCGCGGCAAGCGGCATAAGAACGGCGTACATTTTCCGCCTCGATACCAAGTATTTATCGGCGGATATAACGCCCGAAATACGAGCCGGCGGCGCGCATTTTTTAACGGAACTCGTAAACGCGGGCAGCATCACCGCTCAAATCGTAGCGGATATTGACCAAAAGGAAGGGTATTATTACGCTTACGCCGAGGATTTTGTCGGCAGAACCACTACAAAATACCTCTTTTTTATAGGTGACTACGACAACGGACAGTACGACTTCGAGTTGACCGTGGACGGCGTTAAAAAAGATTACCGCATCGGCTCGCTGCTCGTTTATGCGCAGGACGTGTTAGAACACGCCGACAGCTATAAGGACTCGTTAATTAGCGATTTGAATGCCGACTTTGCAGCGTTGCAAACTGCGGCGGAAAAACGACGGGTGCAAATCGAAACGGGAATAAGCCCGTTTGCGCCCACCGACCGCGAGATAGTTGAGTGCGTAAACGCCTTACAGCAAAGTTATAACGCTATAATCCTTGCGGAAGCCGAAAATAAAGTTATGGCTCCCACTGTCACGTATGCGGGCAACTTTAAGCTGGTTTTAGACTACAATATTTCCCTTGACAACGCGAACGGGGCAATATTTCTTCGGTACGGAGAGACCTCAAAACTGCAGTTTATCGCGCAGGAACAACCCGAGGCGACAAACAATTACAAGTTTGTGGACGCGCAACACAACGGCAAATTGCTGACGGTTTACGAGCTGTATTTAACGGCTTCGCTTGACGGTGAGGTGTACCGCGAAAATTTCGCAAAGCAGGTGCTGTTCCGTGCAGCCTCGAAGGACGGTAAAACCATAGTGGAAGGGGGCAAAACGGTAGGTAAGGTTGTGGTTTACCGTATATTGCCCGGAGGCTCGATAATCGATACCGGCGCATCGTTTAACGACAATAATTTTAGCTTTTATCTGCCGGCGACAAGCCAGTACGTTATTGCGTTTTACGAGGCGGAAGATGCAAACGGCGGAGGCAGTTTCCCCGTTTGGGCAATCGTTTTGATATCCATAGCCGGGGGGGTGCTTGTAGCGAGCGGCGTTGTCGTTACAATTATTGCCGTTAAAAAGAGGAAAACAAATGCAAATTAAAAATTCACAAGAGGATTACCTCGAAACGATATATTTACTCCGCGAGAAAAAAGGCGGAGTAAGGGCGATAGACATCGCCATTTCAACGGGGTATTCGCGCCCGTCGGTTTCGAACGCAATGAAAAAGCTCCGCGAGGACGGTTATGTTGATGTGGACGCCGACGGAATTATTAATTTAACCGACAGCGGCACAAAGAAAGCCGAAGCCGTCTACAAAAGGCATACGGTTTTGTATGATTTTCTTATTAAAATCGGCGTACACAGCGACGTTGCCGCCGAGGATGCTTGCCGCGCCGAACACGCCTTTTCGGACGATACCATTACCGCATTAGCGGCATATTTCGCCAAAGACAAATGAAATTTACCGTTTTAACACTGTTCCCCGAGATTTATGCCCCGCTGTATACGGGTATTGTCGGGCGCGGTTTGGCGGCAAATGCGTTTGAACTACAAATAGCTAATATCCGTGATTTTTCGAAGGATAAGCATAAAAAGACCGACGATGCGCCGTACGGCGGCGGCTTAGGTATGGTTATGACCCCTCAGCCCCTATTCGATGCAATTACAGCCGCTGACCCCGAACACAAAGCTTTACGGATTTATCTATCCCCAAAAGGCAAGATTTTTAATGCTGCCGAAGCGAAACGCCTTTCGAAACTTGACCATATCGTTCTAATTAACGGCGCGTACGAGGGGATTGACGAGCGCGTTATAGAGCTTTGTATCGATGAGGAATTATCCTTAGGCGACTTCGTTTTAACGAGCGGAGACTACGCGTCGCTTGCAATAATTAACGCCTCCGTCCGCCATATTAACGGCGTTTTGGGCGACCTTGAAAGCACGGTTGACGAGAGCTTCGAAAACAATAAATTAGAGTATCCGCAGTATACGCGCCCTCCGGTGTTTAACGGGTTATCGGTTCCCGAAATTCTGTTATCGGGCGACCACGGCAGGGTTGACGCTTGGCGTGAAAGCGAGAGTTTGAAGGTGACACAAGAGAAACGTCCCGACCTTCTGAAATAAAATGACAAAGCAAAAACGAATTTTAATAATAGCGGCATGCGTACTGTTTGCCTCAATGGTAACGGGTTGCGTAATGGCAATTTGGGCGGGCAACCGCTACACGCGTATGTACGGCGCGACACTTTCGCCGTCCTTCACCGTAACCGCGCATACCGGCGCAATGGGAACTAAGAAAAACAGCATCGATTCAATAGTTAAAAGCGCGGAAAGCGGCGCGGATATTGTTGAATTCGATATTATGTACCGCGAGGACGGCACTCCCGTGCTTGCGCATTACGAAAAGGAAATTAAAAACGCGCCGACATTAAGAGAAGCTTTCGCCGCCGCCGCCGCATATCCTTGCCTTGGGTTTAATGTGGACTTAAAGGAATTTACGTATGTCGATAGGGTCGAGGAGTTAATACTTGAGTTCAATTTACAAGACAAGGCGTTTTTTACCGGAATACATTTGAAGGATGTGGCGGAAGTTAAAGAAAAAGCCCCTAATATCAGGTTCTATCTTAATACGGATTTCACAAACAAACTCAAAAACGACACCGCCGCTATGGATAAGGAAATAGCCTCCGCGCTCGAAATAGGGGCAATCGGCTTAAATTTGGGCTACAAATATCTGACGAAAGAGTTGGTAACCCGTGCCCATGCGGCGAACCTTTTGGTTTCCGTCTACACACCGAGTACAAAATGGGCATTTTCGGGCATTATGCACCTCGGAGCGGATAATATCACAACCAAAAGACCCGATAAGCTTTTTTCGGTTATTAAGGGTAATTAGACGGCATTGCAAGTTATGAAAGCAGCGTAGAGGACAATTACGTTGTCATTCTGAGCGAAGTCGCAGAATTCATACATTTCAAGGATTTGACCCTGCGATTACACACAGGGTGATAAAATTTAATACTAATCATCTAAACTAAAGAATCATCCCCCATAAAGTACAAGCTTCCGCACATTTCCGACAAATTGTGTAGCAGTTACCCGTTATAAAATTAATCACACACGGAAGAGGGCTCAAAAGCGAGTCCAAAGCCCCGAAATTAAGCTAATGAGTAATTTGATATTAACGAACGACGTTTACGGCGAGCTGTATCGTTTGCTTTGCGGAATACGCACCGCCGTAGGCGTCGCAGTGATAAGTTCAAACACAAGGGTCGAAGCCGATGCTCTGATTTGCATAGAGGCCGCAGGATTACATAACACAGCCGTAAACGATGCGGCTGTCGTTATTGCGTACAATGCCTCCGAGGAGGAATTAAGCGGTTTAAGATACAAGCGCACGATTCTGATTTGCTCCTCGGTATCGAGGCAAAGCGTTGCCTGCCGTGCGGACGACATCATTGCCTACAAGGAGAGCGCGGAGAAATGCCGCGCGGCACTTTCGGCGGAGCTGTTTTCCGCCTTAGCCTGCGCCGCAAAGCCCGTAGCCGCTATGCGCGGATATTTCAACGCCTACAAAGACCGAATACTTGCCTCCCTCGTCAGCGGTAACGCCGCACACCTCGTAAGTACACTTGTTTTCTGCGAGCCGCTTATCAGCTTTTGTTCGGCAAACGGCATAACGGACAGCGGCAGTTTGGCGGAAAATTTTAACGGAATTTTCTCGTCGCTAATCGTAAACAACGGCGACTACAGAGGAAGCGAGCGCGATATAAAGCTTTTGCGCCGCGCGTTCTACCGCTGCGGCGAGCTTGAAGAACAATCCGCCGCGCCTGCCGCACACGTATATGCGTAGCCGCACAATCCGTTATGTCGTTGTCGGCATACTAATGTCCGTATTCTCATATTTTGAGGCTTATGCTTCGCTGACAGGCGTTGTGCTGTCGCTGTTTTTCGCGCTCATATATTGCAAGCAAAACCCGCTTGTAATTTCACTAATTTACATAACGGCAAAAACGGCTGCCGCGGTTCTATACTGTTACTATGTCGGCGCGGACATATTTGCGGCGGCGGTAACAAGCCTTATTTCGGCGGCGGCGGCAGTCGTAATACTTGTTTTTGCACTCCTTGTCCACTATCTTTTTAAGCGGAAAATCAAAAGTTTGCACGCGCTCTTGTACGGCTTTGCGCCGCTCGTTTTGGAAATGTATTTGCACCGCTTTGACGACACGTTGTTGCTTGTTGTCTCCGCCGTTTTATACCTCATATCCTATTTCGCATGGGTAACGGTTTTATATTTATGCTTCACAAAGCGGTTCAAATTCCCGGCACAAAACGATGAAAAATATTCGCTGATGCTCATTTCCGCCCTGCTCGGGGCGGCATTTTGTGCGTTTGAAAATAAATATTTTTCGGTATATTACTTTTTTTGCGCGCTGTTTTCCTCTCTGATTGCTGCAAAAAACACAAAATCCGCGCTGCTTTTTGCCGCATTTTTCGGAGTCGGAGGGCTTATTTCCTCGCAAAGCATAAGCGTTTTCGCGCTTTCGTTTGTTATTGGGGCGTCCGTATCGGTTTTATACGGCAAAGCAAAGAACTTTTCGCCGCTCCTTACCGTCGGCGCGTTTGCCGCAATCGGGTATTTTTATCTAAAGGATAGCTTTACGCTGTTTACTTTAATCGCACCCGCAGCCGGGGCAATTTTCGGCGCGGTTTTGCCCAAGCGGTTGCTCGTGCCGTTCGCAGTATTTTTCGGCGATTTCAACGGCACCGAAGCCGCATCTAATACCGGTAAAGAGGTTTCGCAAAAAATCCGCACGCTGTCAGCCGCGTTTTCGGCGGTTGCCGAGGTTTTACGGAGCGAGCGCGAGCAAAAACGCACGGAAAACTACAGCGGCGCATTGTGCGCCTACACCCGTGAGCGCGTTTGCGCGTACTGTCCCGATTTTATCCGTTGCGAAAAAG
Source organism: Christensenellaceae bacterium (assembly GCA_031260775.1). Taxonomy (GTDB): domain Bacteria; phylum Bacillota; class Clostridia; order Christensenellales; family DTU072; genus JAISKW01. Next base: position 792 of record JAISKW010000093.1, on the reverse strand, counting down.
CGCAAATGACCGAGCGATTAATTTTTCCGTTGTGCCGTGTCGCCGCGCAAAACGGAAACGTGAGTTTAATCGACGTTCCGCGCGAGGCATCAACCGAATGCGGACGCATTCCGAACGTTATTTCAAATATCAATACCGGCGCGGAAAGAATCGTTGAGGAAAAACGCTTCAATGAGGAACTGCTTGTTTGCGAGAACGCCGTAATTTCCGAAACAACCGCCGTTGCGGATATCCTAAGCGGTTTGTCCTCCGAAATACTTTGCACACGAGACGGGTGCAGCACGCTCTCATCGCGCTTAACTCACGAGCTTAATTCGCATAGTATAACCGTCGAAAATATCGAGGCGGACGCGGACAACGCCGGCATTAAAACGCTTTCGCTCACCACTACCGAAAACGATGTTTCGCGTATTTCGGACTCCGTACACGCGGTTTCGGGAACCCGAACAGAGCTAATACGAAACGAATCGCTCCGTGCAGGCAAACGGAGATACACCTTTGCGAGGGCGCAAAAATTCAAAATTTCTTATGCCGAAAAGGGTGTTACTAAAAACGGAACGAGTATAAGCGGCGATACCGCGCGAGCGGTGCGCGTCAAAAACGACACGGTAATGTTGATTCTCTCCGACGGAATGGGTAGCGGTATCGAGGCGGGACGCAATTCTCAATTCGCGGTGAACCTCATCGAAAGCCTGCTGAAAGCCGGCTTTAACGCGCGCGATATCATTAACACAGTCGGATATTTATTGTCGCTCAGAGGCAAGGAGGATTTCAATGCGGTTGACATTTGCC
>JAISKW010000074.1 GCA_031260775.1 Christensenellaceae bacterium | reverse complement strand
CCACGAATTCGCCGAAAAATTCGACCGCGTTATCGCCGATGTGCCGTGTTCCGGGTTAGGCGTAATTTCCAAACGCCGCGATATGATTCTGCGTAAAAAAGAGGAGGACTTGCCCGCTCTTGTTAAAATTCAAAGGGCGATTCTTAAAAATGCGGTAGAATATGCGGTTGACGGCGGTTTTGTTATATATTCAACCTGCTCCATACTTAAAGAAGAAAACGAAGACGTGCTGGAGGTTCTCCCGTCATTTGCAAAGGTTGAAAGCACCGAAAGATACTTTCCCGGTGAGGCGGAAGGCATTGACGGCTTCTTTATCGCAAAAATCAAAATCGACAAAGGTACAATAATCCCCGAAAATCCCCAAGAGGCTACCGCAGAATAACGGCTGCCTTTTACATATATGAAAGGATTCCCATTCGCAAAATTCGATGGTTTCCGAAGGTTCAAATGAAATTAGTAATAGTAGAGTCGCCGGCAAAGGCGAAAACAATTCAAAAATACTTAGGCGAGGGTTACATCGTTGAGGCATCGGGCGGACACGTTGCAGACTTGCCCGAAAAAACCCTCGGCATCGACATAAACAATGCGTTCGAGCCGGAGTATGTAATCAACGCCAAAAAGAAGGACTTGGTTAAACGCTTGACGCAAAGCGTAAAAAAAAGCGAAGAAGTTTTCTTAGCGACCGACCCTGACCGCGAGGGCGAGGCGATTTCTTGGCACTTAGCGAACGTTTTAAGTATCCCGGATGCTGCAAGGGTTGAATTTAACGAAATCAGCCCTAAGGCGGTTAAAAACGCAATCGCGAATCCGCGCAAAATCAATATCAACCTTGTTGACGCACAGCAAGCGCGCCGCGTTTTGGACAGACTTGTAGGTTACAAAATAAGTCCGGTTTTATCGCGGAAAATTAAATCCAATTTGTCGGGCGGCAGGGTACAGTCGGCGGCGTTAAAAATCGTAGTTGACAGAGAAAGAGAAATCCGCGCGTTTATCCCCTCGGAATATTGGAACATCAAAGCGGTTACGGTAAAGCCGACCGACAAAAACGCAAAAATCACCGCGCTTTTGAACGACAAAAACGGTAAAAAGCTGGAGGTTCATGATAAGGAAACCGCAGACGACGTCCTTGCAAAATGCAAAACCGCCGTATATTCGGTTGACACAGTAAAGCGCGGGAAATCCAAAAGCCGTCCGCAACCGCCGTTTACCACCTCCACGCTTCAGCAAGACGGTTGCCAAAAGTTAGGCATCTCCGCGCCGGATATTATGAAAATCGCGCAGGAGCTGTACGAAGGTATCGATACTCCTAACGAAGGGCACGTCGCATTCGTCACCTATATCAGAACCGACAGCGTTCGTATCTCTGCCGAAATGCAACAAACCGCTTTGGACTACATCAAGGCGACTTACGGCGACGATTATATGCCCGCAAAGCCCAATTTTTACGCCACCAAGGCGCAAAATACGCAGGACGCGCACGAGGCTATCCGTCCCATTTCGCTCGACCGTACGCCCGACAGCGTCAAAAACACCCTCTCTAAATACCAATACCGCTTATATAAATTAATTTACGAACGCTTCCTCGCGAGTCAAATGACCGAAGCCGAGTTTGATACCCTTTCAATCCGCATTCAAGCGACCGCAAATGCCGCCGAAAATTTCGGTTTTAAGGCAACCGGCAGAACCTGCACCTTTAAGGGCTACACCGTGGTTTACGAGGATGCCGCCGCCGAAAAGTCCGAGGAGGAAATCGAAGGTTTACTCCCCAACGTCACCGAGGGCGAGCCTCTTAATTTAGCCGAATTAAAGCCCGAGCAAAAGTTCACCAAGCCCCCGGCACGGTTCACCGACAGTTCGCTTGTTAAAGCGATGGAGGAATCGGGCATCGGTCGTCCGTCCACTTATGCAACAATAATCACCACCATTCAAAAGCGCAACTATGTCGTCAAGGAGCAAAAGCTTATGAAAGCCACCGCCTTAGGCGAGCAGGTCACCGTTTTTATGGAAAAATGCTTTACCGACATTGTTGATGCGAAATTTACCGCCGGTATGGAGGAAAAATTAGACACTATAGAGGACGGCGTTTCGTGGAAAAAGATTATCGGCGAGTTCTACCCTCCTTTCGAAGCGGAGCTTAAAGCCGCATACGGCGAGGATAAAATGCCGACGACGGAACCGGTAAAGACCGACGTAATTTGCGAGAAATGCGGCGCGAATATGATTTTAAGAGAGGGTCGCTTTGGCAAATTCTTGGCTTGCCCCAACTACCCTACGTGCAAAAATACCAAACCCGCACCCGAAGACAAAGCCGGCGTTTGCCCTCTTTGCGGTCACGATATCATTCGTAAACGTACAAAAACCGGCAAAACTTTCTACGGCTGTTCGAACTACCCCGCGTGCAATTTTATGTCGTGGAATCCTCCCGCCCCTCAGCTTTGCCCCGAGTGTCAAAGCCCGATGAGCGTTGCAAAAAAGAACGACGAAACCCGTTATATTTGCACAAACGCTAAATGTAAAAACGTTATTTTGGTTGCAATCGAGGCTACCGAAAACGATGCTAATTAATTTTATCTAAACTGAAATGGAAGCGGCAAAAACCCTACAAGATTTAATACTTCGTTTGCACGAATTTTGGTCAAAAAACGGCTGTGCAATAGGCAATTCCTACGACGTCGAAACGGGCGCGGGTACGATGAACCCGCTCACGTTTTTCAATTCCTTAGGCGCAAAACCCGCCGCTTGGGCTTATGTTGAGCCCTCGCGCCGCCCCAAAGACGGGCGTTACGGCGATAACCCCAACCGACTCTATCAGCACCACCAATATCAGGTTATTATCAAACCCTCGCCCGACGATATCGTGGATACCTACATCAAAAGCCTTGAATATATCGGCTTTAATAAGGAACAGCACGACATACGTTTCGTTGAGGATAACTGGGAAAGCCCCACTTTAGGCGCGTTCGGTCGCGGCTGGGAGGTTTGGCTTGACGGTATGGAAATATCGCAATACACCTTTTTTCAACAAATGGGCACATACAAATGCAGCCCCGTTACGGTCGAAATGACCTACGGACTCGAACGCATTTCGATGTATCTTCAAAACTGCGAAAACGTTTACGACCTCAAATGGAACGACAAAGTAAAATACGGCGAGATATTCAAAAAAGCCGAGTTTCAGCACTCTAAATACAGCTTTGAGGACGCAAATGTCGAGCTACTGCTCCGAAATTTCAAGGAGTATGAGGAAGAAGCTCTTAGACTTTTAGAGCTTAAACTCCGTTTGCCGGCTTATGATTTCGTTCTTAAGTGTTCGCATACCTTTAACGTTTTGGACGCAAAAGGCGCGATAAGCGTAACGGAAAGAGCATATTACATTACACGTATCCGTAACCTTGCAAAACGCGCCGCCGAGCTTTATTTAGCCGAATAAACGCTAATTTATCAAAATACGCTTTCAAAAGTATAATAATGTGGATGAAAACTATATTAGTTACCGGCGGAGCGGGCTACATTGCCACTCACACAATAGTATCTCTCCAAGCGGGCGGATATGACGTTGTTGCCGTTGACAATTTTTCAAACAGCGATATTCAGGCGGTAAAAAATACCGAAAAAATTACCGGCAAAAAAATTAAATTCTACGAGGGTGATTGTTGCGACAAGGCTTTTATGCAAAAAGTCGTCGCTGAAAACGATATTTATGCAGCGATTCACTTTGCGGGACTTAAGGCGGTCGGCGAAAGCTGTGCAATTCCCCTAAAATACTACCGCAACAACATCGACAGCGCGCTGACACTCGCCGAGGTTTTAGGCGAAGCCGGCGTTAAACGCATCGTTTTCAGCTCATCCGCAACCGTTTACGGCGCGCCCGAAAAGCTGCCGATTACCGAGGACTTGCCCTTGTCCACCACCAATCCGTACGGCGCGACTAAACTAATGATTGAGGACATTTTCCGCGACTTGTATAAGTCCGACCCGTCGTGGAAAATCGTATTACTCCGCTATTTTAACCCCGTAGGCGCGCACCCGTCGGGCTTAATAGGCGAAAACCCTAAGGGAATACCCAACAATCTTATGCCGTTTGTAGCAAAGGTTGCCTGGGGAGAACTCCCTTGCGTAAACGTTTTCGGTAACGATTACAACACCCCCGACGGAACCGGCGTTCGCGATTACATTCACATAATGGACCTCGCAGACGGTCACCTTGCCGCGCTTAAGCACATCGAAGAGTTCGGTTGCGATGCGGTAAATTTGGGCACGGGGGTAGGATATTCGGTTTTGGATATGCTCACCGCCTTCGAAAAGGCATCGGGGCGCAAAATCGGGTACAAAATCGCGCCGCGCCGTAGCGGTGACATTGCTTCATGTTATGCCTCGTCCGCGCTTGCAAAGGCAAAGCTTAAATGGAGCGCAACACGTAATTTGGATGATATGTGCCGTGACCTTTGGCACTTCCAATCGAATTTGAAATAATATGGGATACAGAGAACAAAAAGGCGGTATAGCCGGTAACGATACGCAATCAAAACCCCTCACGCCGTATCCGCTTGCGACGCCGAGCAGAATACTGTTTGTTTGCCACGGCAACATTTGTCGCTCGCCTATGGCGCAAAGCATACTTACGCACATTGTCCGCGAGCGCGGCTGGGCGGAGAATTTTGTAATTAATTCGGCAGGCGTCACCGACGAGGCGGTAGGTTGCTCCGTTGACAACCGTACGGTTGAAATTCTAACAAAAAACGGCGTGGAGGTTATCCCCCACACCGCGCGTAAAATTTCTCCGAAAGAGTATACCGATTGGGATAAATTCATCCTTATGGACAGGCAAAATATGTATTATATGAAGTACATTTTCCCCTCCGACCCCGAAAATAAAATCCGCTTAATGCTTCCTATTAAAGATATCGTTGACCCGTGGTATACGGGCGATTTTAAGCGTACCTTTGACGAAATAGTCCGCGGTTGCAACGAGTTTTTAGCGGATAATTACGAGTAGTTTGAATTCGGGAAGATGGAACGCTTCGAAAAAACAACCTAACGTGATAAAATAGCTTTGTAAAGGTGGTTTTTAATTGTTTCCGCGTGGCACGTTTCGGGTACTAACCAACAAAATGATTCTAATTTATTATGTTCAAAAGCAATAATTAGTACTCCGCGCAGGGCGACAAAATTACACGCAGATTGTCCACACCGCTCCGAATAGTTAAACAACTGCGGATTTCAGTACCGTTACGGCGTTCGAAACGAACACGAACTCTAACTTTTTCTTTATACAATCGGGAATTTCATCGAGATTTTTCTTGTTCCCTTCCGGAACGTACACCTTTTTTATGCCGTTGCGCACCGCT
>JAISKW010000067.1 GCA_031260775.1 Christensenellaceae bacterium | reverse complement strand
AACGCATCGGTTGCAAATTTCGCTATGAAATAACCGATAAGCGGCATTATCCCCTGAAAAACTCCGAAAACAAGCGCGATGAACAAGGCTTGTTTTCTCTTAAGTGCGGAATGCGAAACCCCGTAGGACACGGCTACCGCCGTTGCGTCCATAGATAAGCCGACCGCTATTCCGATTAATACAATCCAATCGAACATTTGTGTATAAATAGTATAGTAACATAAGTACACACCTGCAAATAATATGTTAAAATTATAAGGGGAGTGTTCCGCTTATTGTTTAATATGGAAAGAAAAGGTTTTGAAATAAAAAAAGCGGTTATACCGGTGGCGGGCTTCGGCACACGGTTTCTGCCGGCAACAAAAGCAGTGCCCAAAGAGCTGCTGCCCGTTGTTGACCGTCCTGCGTTGGAATACATCGTTGACGAGTGTATTGCAAGCGGCATTACCGAAATTTGCTTTCTTATTGCACGCGGCAAAGAAGCAATCAAGAAGCATTTCGGCACAAATATCGAGCTTGAGGCGCAGCTGAAATCGAAAATTTCGCGCGAAAAAACCGACGGTAAGAACTGTTCCGAAACCGAAGCCTTTCTGTCAAAAATCACACGCTATGCCGACAAAGTTAAATTTGTATACATTATGCAAGAGGAAATGCTCGGCACGGCAAAGGCACTCGAGATTTGCCGTGTGTTTACGGGGGACGAGCCGTTTGCAGTATTATTCGGCGACGACGTTATGTACACGGGCGACGGCAAACCCGTTACAAAACAGCTCATTGACGCTTATTATGCGACCAAAACGCCCATAATAGGAGTGCAACAGATGACGGACGATATCGCTATAAAGTGCGGCGTTTTGAAAGTTGCCGATATGAACGGAAAATACATCAAAATCGCGGCTTTTAAGGAAAAACCTCAACGGCACGAATTAAAGAATTATTCCAATTACACGAGTCTCGGCAGGTTTATTATCACTCCCGAAGTTTTAGATTGCGTGCCTCAACCGCCAATGACAAACGGGGAGTATTATCTAACGGATACGGTTACGGAATACATGAAATCCGCGCCCGTTTACGCTTATGACTTTGACGGTTTGCGGTATGATATCGGCAGTAAAATTGGGTTTTTGAAGGCAAACATTGAATTTGCCTTGAGAAATAATGAATTATCTATAGAATTACACGAATATTTAACTACTTTGAAATAAGAAATGGACTTAAACGGATTAACAAACGAAGCGAAAATCGTTCTTGAAACGGCTTCAAAAACTGTAATAACCTACGGCGGCGGACGCGTCGGCACGGAGCATATTTTGTATGCTCTTTCGCGCGTACCCGAAACGAATGCGGCAAAGATTCTTAATATGTTTAAGATAACGCCGTCTATAATAAGCAATTATATACGCAAAACTCCGAGCCTTAGCACTCCTGAGAACATCGTATTTTCACCGATGTCCAACAGAAGCGTCGAATACGCTAAGAATTACGCCGAGGAAATGGGTGAGCAACGCGCGGATACACAGCACTTACTCTTAGGCGTTGCAAGCGAGAGAGATTCGGTTGCGAGTAAAATTCTTTTGACATACAACCTAACCTTCGAAATTTTGACCGACATCGTGCAAAAAATTAAGGGTAAAGACGGCGGCCTTAACTCCCAAACGGGCGAGATTAAACCGCTCCCGCCGCAAACGCCAACACCGCCAAGAGAAATAACCCCCGGAGATATTTCAAAAATCTTCGGCAGATTAACAAAGGATATCGAATCTACAATGCGTCAAAACTTCGGCGCGGAGGTGCGCTTTTTACCGCCCGAGGAATTCACACAAGGAGGGAAAAATCCGTTTTCGGAAGCCCCTCCCCAGAAAAACAAGCAGCCCGGCAAGCCGCCCGTTGACGGACTTGACCCCGACCTTGCGCCGTTCGGTGTGGAGATGACCTCTCTTGCTAAAAACGCCAAGTACGACCCCGTAATCGGCAGACAAGACGAAACCGAACGCATTATTCAAATTCTTTTAAGGCGCACCAAAAACAACCCTATTTTGATAGGCGAACCGGGTGTCGGCAAAACCGCAATAATCGAGGGGCTTGCGCAAGAAATTGTTTTAGGAAACGTTCCCGACCTTCTAAAGGGCAAAAAAATCTTCAATTTGGACGTCGGCGCGCTGACCGCCGGCACAAAATACCGCGGTGATTTCGAGGAAAGACTAAAACGCGCCATAAACAAACTCAAAGGACAAGGCTATATTTTGTATATCGACGAGTTCCACATGATAACCCATGCCGGCGATAAAGAGGGCGGAATGAACCTCTCGAACCTCATTAAACCCCTGCTTGCACGCGGCGAATTGCCCGTTATCGGCTCGACTACTATCAACGAATTCCGCGAAAATATCGAAAAAGACGCGGCGTTGGAACGGCGTTTCCAACCCGTTATGATTGAACCGCCCGACGTTGATACGACAATTACCATTCTAAAAGGGCTTCGCGAAAAGTACGAGTCGTTCCACAGTATCAAAATTACCGACGAGGCATTAGTCGCCGCGGCAACCCTTCCGGCACGCTATATTACCGACCGTTTCCTCCCGGATAAAGCGATTGACTTAATCGACGAGGCGGCAAGCAAAGAGGTTTTGCACCGCCATATGCAACCGACCGAGCTTAAGGAATACGAGGATATTGCCGAAAACCTCCTCCGCGACGAGCAAATTGCGGCAAACGCGCAGCAGTACGCAAAGGCGGCAAAAATCAAAAAGGAACGCTTCGCGGCGGAGGAAAAGGCGAAAGAGATTCAGGAAAAATGGGAGACCGAGCGCAACGCTAAAGACCATTTACTGACCGCCGAAATGGTAGCAAATATCGTTTCTAAGTGGACTCACATCCCCGTAACCGCGCTAACGCAAGCCGAAACGGACAAATTGTTGAATTTAGAAACCGAGTTAAAAAGGCGCGTAAAAGGGCAAGAAACGGCGGTTTCCGCGCTTGCAAAAGCCGTTCGCCGCTCGCGTGCAGGGTTCAAAGACCCAAAAAAACCAATCGGCACATTTATGTTTTTAGGGCCTACCGGCGTGGGTAAAACCGAGCTGACAAAAGCACTTGCGGCGGCGGTTTTCGGCGACGAAAAGGCTATGATTCGCATCGATATGAGCGAATATATGGAGAAATTCAACGTTTCACGCCTTGTCGGCAGCGCGCCCGGGTATGTCGGGTTCGAGGAGGGCGGTCAATTAACCGAGCAAGTCCGCCGCAAGCCCTACTCCGTTGTGTTGTTTGACGAGGTCGAAAAGGCGCATCCCGACGTTTTCAACCTGCTTTTACAGGTTTTAGACGACGGCAGATTGACCGACAGCCACGGACGGACGGTGTCTTTTAAGGATACTATCGTAATAATGACCTCCAACGTCGGCGCGGGCGACATAGCCCGTATGAAGCAAATCGGGTTCAGCGAGGAAAGCATCGACGACGATTACGAAAAAATGAAGGTGCAAATGGTTGATGCCCTAAAGCGCATCATGCGCCCCGAATTTATTAACAGAATCGACGATATAATTATTTTCCGCAAGCTTGAAAAAGAAACCTTAAAGGGTATTGCCGATATGCTATTAACGCAATTTGCCGCGCGAAACAAAAAATTCAAGTTCGCTTGGGATGAAAACGTCACCGATTATCTTGTGGATAACGCCCCCGAACTCGAAACAATGGGCGCACGGCCGTTAGCGCGTATCATTCAAAAGGTCATCGAGGACGAATTGACCGATGCGGTTCTCCGCGACAATATCCCCGACGACGCAAAGATTACGCTGTCGGTTAGAGAAAACAAAATTTCGTTTATTTGGGAGGTTGAGCCGGATACGGACGGCTCCGAAGCAAAATAAAAATGCAAGCCTCTAAGAAAAAAGCTTTAATACTGTTTGCGCTTGCCGCTGTACTCACCCTTCTGATGCTGATTCCGCTTGTTCGCGGCGCGCTTGTAGGAGTATTCGGGTGGGCGTTTGTGCTTGCGATTGCTCTGATTGCGTTTTTAGGCGTAGCGGTACTTAAACAACTTAAAATCAGTGCCAAAAAGCTGAATATCGCGCTGTTTTCGCTGTTGATTTTCCTGATTATATGCGCATTTCACGTAATTTTCGCCAAGGAATTGTTCTCCGAAAACGCAGATTACATACGAAATCCGCTCGAAAACTACGAAA
>JAISKW010000049.1 GCA_031260775.1 Christensenellaceae bacterium | reverse complement strand
TCACGACGAGATTTTCTTTGAGAAAACGGAGGCTGTACTGGCTTTAGATGAATGTATCGTCCACTACTTTCGTAACGAGAAAGGCAGACTGCCTATCGAGCTTGAAATAATGAGTTCGTATTTAGAGCGGTGTATCGGATTCTCCTGCTCGTCCTGCGCGGCAATCACGGCGAAATAACAACAGGCAGAACAATCGCCGATACCCACCGTTTCGCTTCACTTTGCATCATAAGCGAAAACAACCCGCTAAGGATAGGCTAAATTTCATCGATGCCGCATCTCGGGTTGCAATGTAATTAATACATTAATAATAATTACATCAAAAATAATACCTATTCGATTCAAGTATTTTATTTGATGAATAATAATTGCTCAGTAAATATTAATTATTATCATTCAATATATTATGCTGCCGTAAACGACATTTGCGCACTTTTTACAAGTTGAGAGTTAAATTGCCTCGCGCACTTTATACGCAAGCTCGGGGTCGTCGGACATTATGCAGTCCGCGCCGTTATCCAACAGAGTTTTGATATCTTTTTCGTCGTTAATTGTCCAAAACTGCACGGCAAGCCCGTATTTGTGTGCGTAATCGATAAACGCTTTAGAGCCGAAGTTCACACCTAAGTATTTGAACGGAATATAAGGCACTTGCAAAACGGTGAATTTCGCATCTTGTTTTGAAAAATCTAAGTTAAACAAAAACGACATATATACGCCCGCCGCCTCTAATATGCTTGCAGAACGCGTAATGTCGGGGTATTTTTCGTCGATGTACTTTGAAATATCGGCATTGAAAGTGCCGATTGCCGCTTTGCCGATGAGATTGTATTTGACAAGCAGACGGTGTAATTCGTCGGTTGCTTTCTTACCTAATTCTTTATCGTCCTTAACTTCGATAACATAATTCAGGTCGGGTTTGAGTGCGGTGAGGGTCGATAACGCCTCCTCAAGCGATACGATATGTAAATCGGCGGGGATGTCCGCACCTCGCAAGCCTTTGTAGGGAGTGTTGCCGTCCTTATCCTCGAAGCTCTCAGCCATATTAAGAAGTTTGAGTTCTTCAAAGGTTTTGTACTCGGCTTTAACGCCCTTGTGGTTGAAAAGCTCAACCGCGTTACTGGTTCTGTCTAATGTGTCGTCATGCAAAAGTACGGGCACACCGTCAAGTGTCATATGAATATCGAACTCGATAACGTCAACAACGTAGTCGTTTTCGGCGGCGAAGCACGACTTCAACGCCGCAAGCGTGTTTTCGGGGTAAAGGGTCGCGCCGGCACGGTGAGCGGAGATTTGGGGCGTTTGAGCGAACACAATAAAACTGTTGTCGCCGTCATAAGCGTCAACGGGCTCAACCCTCTTAATCGGATTGGTGTATAACAGCCCGAAAAACAAAACGATAAGTATTAGAACGGATATGCATATCCCCGAAAACACCTTATGCCTTTTAATAAAGCCTTTCTTCTTCGTTTTTTCCTCGCCTGTAGCGGTAATTTCCTTTTTTTTTGCCATAAAACCCCAAGATATTAACAATATTTTATAGCAATTCGCTTGTTGAAAACAGAGGTGATAAATTTTCAAGAGCGGGCAAGGCATATATGGAAGCACACCATAAAAGAGGTTTTTACATGGAAATACAGTTGTGTAAATACCGTCATTGCAAAGGCAAGGAAATACAAGCAAAAAACTATCTCTGCAACTTGTGCAATATTTACTCTAAATATCCGCAAGTAAACATTTTATAAATATGCTAAAATTTGCGGAGCATTAAAATAACACCCTCAAGGCACATAAGCAATGAAGCAATTTCAAGCCTTACGGATTAAATGTTAAAATATGTCCTATGGATAACAATTCCGGTGTCAACGAGCAGCAAAGTGAGTTTGAGGTTAGGAAGGGCAAGCTTGTCGCCCTTGCACAAGACGGCAAAATCCCGTTTAAGGACAAATTCGCACGCACTCACACCATTGAACAGGCACGCACTCTCCCGATGGAGAGCGAGGTTTCGGTTGCCGGGCGTTTAATTTCGCGCCGCGTTATGGGCAAACTTATTTTTGCCGACATCTACTCCGTTGAGGCACGCATTCAAATTTGCATCTCCAAAGGCGAAGCCCCCGACGCGTTCGCGACCTTTAAGGAGTTCACCGACACCGCCGATTACGTTGGCGTTACCGGCAAGCTTTTCACAACCGGAACCGGCGAAATTACCGTTAAAGCCACCGACCTTGTTTTACTTTCGAAGGCACTCCGAGGACTGCCCGAAAAGTTCCACGGCATCACCGACACCGACACGAAATACCGCCAACGATTTTTGGATTTGATTTCAAATTCCGAAACGCGCGACGCCATTAAAATAAGACTCAAAACCATTGCCGCAATCCGCAAGTTTTTAACCCAACACGACTTTATCGAGATTGAAACCCCAATAATTCAAAACATCGCGTGCGGCGCGAACGCCCGTCCGTTCGTCACCAAACACAACGCGCTTAACAAGGACTATTTCCTTAGAATCGCGCCCGAATTATACCTTAAACAGGTTATCGCAAGCGGCTTTGACCGCGTGTTCGAGTTAGGAAAGAACTTCCGCAACGAGGGTATGGATGCGCAGCACTTGCAAGAGTTCACTATGCTCGAATGGTACGCCTCGTATTGGGATTTCCGCGACAACATCGCCTTTTTAAGCAAACTTTTGCAGACGGTAATTTTTGAAGTCAAAGGCTCGTACATCGTTGAATACGAAGGCAAAGAGTTCGATTTCTCCTCCTTTGCAGAAATTGATTATACGAAAGAAGTCAGCGCGCTTTTCGGTGAGGACATTTTGGAAATTGACGACCTTGCGGCGTTCAAAGCGCGTATATTGAAAAAGGGGCTTATCCCCAAAGACGAGTTAGACCGTTTACATTCCTTAACCGCCGTAGTCGATTTTGTGTTTAAGAAGAGGCTCCGTCCGACAATAATTCAACCGACGTTTACCGTAAATTACCCCTCGTATATGGTTCCGCTCGCGAGGAGAAACGATAATAATCCTAAATTATTGGATATGTTTCAATTGCTTGTAAACGGCTCGGAATTCTCGAAAGCGTACTCCGAACTTGTCAATCCCGTGACCCAAAGGGAGGCATTTGAGGAACAGATGAGCGCGCGCGCCGCAGGTGACGACGAGGCTATGGAAATTGACGAGGGCT
>JAISKW010000043.1 GCA_031260775.1 Christensenellaceae bacterium | reverse complement strand
TTTATAACTACGGCGACAAGTCCTCTCCCTTTCAGGCTATTATATAACTTCAAAGCATCGCTCCTTGACTTGAACGCCGCAAAAACACTCATTTTTTAGTTCACTTCCCACTACATTATTACTATGCGTGGAAATATTTTGTGCGGGCTTTTCAACAAGGAGTTTTACCTTGACAATTCGGCTACGACTAAGTTCAAACCTCCCTCGGTAACAGCGGCGGTGACTAATGCCCTAAAGGACAGCGCGAACCCCGGACGGTCGGGGCATAATGCCGCCGTTCGCGCCGCGCTTGCCGTTGAAAACGCCCGCGATACGGTCAATTCGCTTGTCGGCAACGGCAACGTTGTCTTTACAAAGAACGCAACAGAGGCCCTCAATTTGGCTATTTTCGGCAGCGGCTTATCGGGCGAAGCCGTAACGAGCGTTATGGAACACAACAGCGTCTTGCGTCCCTTAAACCACCTCTCAAAGCTTGGGAAAATTGCAATTAAGTACGTTGCTCCCAAAGGCTACGCCGCTTCGTTCGAGGAAGTTAAAAACGCAATAACAAAAAACACCTCCGCAGTAGTCTTAGCCGAGCAAACTAACCTGACCGGCGGCGTTACGGACATTGAAAAAATCGGCGAATACTGCTTAGAGCGCGGAATAAAATTCATAATCGACGGCGCGCAAAGTCTTGGTCATACCTTTGCCGAATACGACAAAATTAAAGGCATAACCGCATTATGCGCAAGCGGACACAAAGGCTTGCATGCTCCGCAAGGCACGGGTTTTTTGTTGTGGCGCGGCGGCAAGCTTGCGCCGCTCATTCACGGCGGCACCGGCACGGAGGGGATTAAACTCTTGCAGCCCGAAACCTTCCCCGAAGGGTACGAAAGCGGCACGCTAAACACCCCGGGTATAGCGGGGCTCGCGGAGGGTATCAAATGGACTTACAAAAACAAAAATGAAATCGCGGCAAAAATTACGGAAAAATCGCTTTTCATAGCCGCCGAGCTTTCGAAAATCGAGGGAATCAAGCTGTATTCGGACGGGAAAAGCGGCGTGATTTCGTTCAATTATAAAGACGTTCCGTCAACGGAAATCGCCGACAGGCTGAACTCAAACAGCATTTTTGTCCGTAGCGGAATCCATTGCGCACCGCTTGCGCACAAACACTTAAACACCTTAGAGCAAGGAATAGTCCGAATCTCGTTGGACTTCAATTCGGCTATCCCGCACTTTGACAAATTTTCCGAGTGCTTTAATTATACTGTTTAATACCGTTTTACTTTTCCGTTCCCGCAAGATTTACCAAAGATGTTAATTCTTAGTTTTGAGTTATCATTATATAGTTAATTATTAATATGGAAGGTGAAGAAAAGAAGCGATACTATTCGCCCCTTAAAATGTTTTCAAAGGTGAATAGACCCCACCGGATTTTCCGAATGATAAAATTCATAGTCCGTCCGTTTATGCGCCCTAAACTAACTTTCAGTTCGCCCTTGCCCGATGAGCCGGTTATTTTTTACTCCAACCATGCGAACGACTTCGGCCCCGGCGCGCTCGTCACCGCTTTCACGCGCGAATTCCGCTCGTGGATTAGCGCGAATATGCTAAAGGTCAAAACCGCGCCCGCGCAAATTATGAAAACTACGCTTCCTAACTTCAACAAGTTCACGGAACCGTTTTTGAGGCTGCTCTCGTTCGGAATGGGCGTTGCGCTTTCGGTTATGTTCAAAGCGGCGGGCGCGATACCCGTTTTCCACGATTTAAGGCTGAAAACCACCTTCACGAAAACCGCCGAAACGCTCAAGGAGGGGCTTGACGTTGTAATTTTCCCCGATTCTTTATTGCCCAATCCCGGCAATCCTTATATCGACAAAATGCAAAAAGGCGCGTTCCGCATTTTAACGTACCTAAAACGCTGTAATTTGAAGGTGCCGCCGGTCTATCCCGTTTACGCTTGCAAGGCGTTAAAAACGGTGCTTGTGGGCAATCCGATACGGCTTGAGGACGGCGTGACAGAGGACGATATTTATAACCACGTAGATGCCGAAATTAAGCGTTTGGGCGAGTCCTTGCCGCCGCACAAAATACAACCCTACGCCGTTATGCCTAAGGATATTTCAAAAATCCGCAAATACTTTACCGTCGGTGACGAGAAAATTTACGACGAGTTAGAGGAACTGCAAAAAACCGCCGCGCAAAGCCTTGAAATTCTTTAAGGAGCCGCCGATTAAATTGCCGCTGATTAACCGAATTAAACGCTGTGATTTATCGTTCTAATCGGAAATCCGCGCCGGAAAGCCGGACTTTCCCCCCTTTTTTCGTGTCAAAAACTCTTGAAATAAACCTCTCGCCGTAGCGCGTTTCGAGCTGTTTCGGGGACAAGTTCGTTGTTATTACCGTTAGTTTTTCTTTTCTCGCTTCGATTATTTCTTGCATTTTAGGACGCGTAACGTTATCAAAAAACGTTTCCGCGCCGAGGTCGTCTACTATTAAAACCTCGGGCGACGTCAATTCCGACATAATATCCGCAATTTCCGCGGCATTATACGTTGAAACGCTCCGCGAAAAGGTTTGCGCAAGCGTCGCCGCACTTATAAAATAGGAAAATACTCCTTCGGCTTTAAGTTTATTAAAAAATACTGACACGGCAAGCGTTTTGCCCGTGCCCGTTGCTCCCATAACCGTAAAATAATTAAGCGGAGTACGCCCTTTGCCGTCAAGCATTTCGACAAAGCTGCTTAACATACGGTACGTCAAATCAAGCTCGGGTCGCTCCGAAATGAGTTGTTCGGTGATAAACCCGCGGAAGGAATTCTCCGCGGTATCAGGAGTCATTGACGCCCCGTAAGCCGCTTCGGCAATAGCGGTTTTTACGCAGCCGCACTGCACGGCTTTGCCATCCGAAAACAACGTGCCGCTGTCTTGGCATTTTTTGCAATAATTCCGTTCCTGTAATTCTTCGTTAGAAAAGCCTAATTTTGCGACCCGTTGCGACAGCTTTTTATTGATTTTTTCGATATCCGACGGGGCGCGCGCGGCTAATACCGCATCGAAAAGCTCCGCTCGGGTACTTGAATAAGCGGCGTCCTTCGTCAGTATATCAAATTTTTTTTGCGCGGAATCCCGCTTTTGCTGCCGCTTTTCGGCAAGATTCGCGGCGGCGTTTCGTTGAAATATGTTCATTTCGATAGAGGAGGTCTATTCGTTCAAAAAGAATTTTTCGCGTTCCTTTTTGTCATTCGCTTTTTGTTCCATAAATTTAATCTGCTCCTTGTACTTTTCAATCTTGTAGGCGTCGGCGTTATCCCTGCGCGTACGCTTAACGTTTTTGCGTATTACGACAGCCGCCGCCATAAGAATGACCGCCGCGCCGATGCAAACAAGCACGAAAACGGGAACCGTAAGTCCCAAAATCCTCGTTACGGGCTTGGGAGCGGCAACCGCCATTATGATTACGGAGGTAATCGGCGCGGTCGTATCGAACGTCAAAATTCTACCGTTCAACGAGGAACCAACAAGCACGAACTTGCCATCCGCATCCACCGTGTAAACCCTTAAATCTCCGCCGTTTGCAACGTCGGAATCGAGCTTGATTTCGTATTTCAAGTATCGTGTTTCCTCCGTGCCGCTCACGTTATAGAAGGCAAACAATGAGTAATTTTCGTCAATGTAGGCTTGTCTTGTTTCGTCAGCCATCTCGGCGACCTTGACCTTTGCAATGAGCGAATTATAAGCGTCCTCGCCTACGTCGTCCGTGTCAAGAGAAGTGATAACTATTTGCGCGTCTTCGGGAATATACCCCGAAACGTTTGTTATGCTCACCTTAAATGACGGCTCGTGTGCTTCCTTGTCACCCTCCGACGTATACACGGACGGAGTAATATAAGCCGTCCCCGTAATAATAACCAAAAGGTAGTTAGCTATCGGCTTGCCGCCGGTATAACCGACCGTCACTTCGCCGCTTTGCGAGGCGTCGGGCAGGATAATATCGGGGTATTCCTCCAAAACGTTAGCTGCGGTTTCGGTAGAACTCAGGTTAAGATAGCGCGTGAAGCCTTCGATTGTGGTAATATTAATAAAATTTTGTACGCCGATAAAGCTATCGGTAATCAGTGTAATCGTCTTTGGTAAAATAACGAGTTTTGCACTAACCTCCGCCATCAAATAGACAGCCGACGTTGAGGAAATAACGATATTATAAGTGCCCGCATTTACGGGGAGAGTGGTCACACCGTTATAAGTAACGTTAATCCATGACGGGTTGCCGAATTCTTGGGGAATAATAAGCGAAATATCCACAGCTCTTCCGGTATACACGACCTCCGCCGTGGGCACACCACCGGCAACGCTTTCGAATTGCGCGCCGCCGTAAACGGGCGATGCCGCACGGAAGACCTCACGCCTGATAACCGCTCCCGCGTTATAAACACTTGCAATGTAATATACCGTGTTATCTAATGTAAAGGTATTATTGTCGTTTATTATTGCAACCGTGCGTTGATTCACGGTTACGGTGTTATTTTCCATTATACGATATTGGGTAGACTCAATGCTGAATACGGAACCCGTAAACGACGATATCGGTTGCGCCGACTTTTCGATAATAACCTTTCCGTCCTTAACCGCGTAGGTGATGCCGCCTACTGAGAATTCCTCTAAATCCGTTATATCAACGCTATAGCCCGAAATAACGGCGAACCTTTTTACGCTGTCCGGAGCGATGCCCTCCACGGTACGCGTCGTTGCTGTGAACGTTATTTTGAACTCCGTTTCGGCATAATAGCTATCGTCGTCCGGGATAAACAGAGCGTAGATATCGGTTCCGTTTGAAATTGCTATTGTGCTTTGTAATACGAACCTGCCTTTAGGGTTGTCAATGGTTGAGGCAAGCAACGTTTTAAGCTGGGCTTGTGTCAGGCATTGTGTGGTTACAACGAGGTTTTGCGGATAAATCACATACTCCTTGCCGCCCAATACGAACACACCGCTTGTAACCGTTCCGACCTCCGTTCCCTTTACAAGCAGACCTTTCATCTGCTTTAAGCCCGTATTTCCGGCATAGTCGTAATCCGCGCTCGTCCTTATAGAGTACGCGACGTTGTTCAATATGAACGCATTGCCCGAAATTACTGCAACCGAGCGGTAAACGTTGGTGTTCCTTATCTTATATGTATTGCCGCCGATACGGAAAATGTTATCGTTTGCAAAAACCGCATAATTACCGTAAATCCCGACGGTGTCGGCATTATAGTCCGCGACGGGAGACAGACCTCCGAAAATTTGTCCGTTGTTGACGGTATAAGCGAAGCCGCCTATTGTAAAGCCGTTCGTAACGCCTATCGGCGCGACCGGAACGGATACTAAAACGTGCCCGTCCTGAATGAAGTAGCTGGTATTGCCTATGGAAAACATTCCTCCCGATATCGGCGCGCTCACCGACCCGCCTTCAACCGTTCCGTTCTCGAAAGGGAATTTTTCAATAAGTGAAACTTTGCCGTTAACAACCCTTTCCGCACGCAAAACGTTGCCCTCGCTGAACGCAAAGGACTGCTCATCGATAGTAAACATGTTGTTTATGACGTCAGCATATTCTTGTTCTCCGCTTAATATTAAACCCTGCAGTACGGAAATGTAGTAATTTGTTCCGCCGTAAGTGAATTTTGTACCGTTCAGGGGGTAAGTATCGCGACCTGCCGTATTGTTATCGGTCAGAATGCCGTCCTCTAACGTGAAAACATGCCCCTGCAACGTAAACGTATTGTTGGTAAGCGTAACCGAAGACGTACCTCCGTAAACGATTCCGCGTGATACCGTAAGCCCGTAATTCCTTGCAAACCTTCCTTCCGCCGTATTGCTGTTTGAATAATAAATATAATCTCCCGCGGTTTCGGAATACAAAATATCGTTTTTGTCGTACACTACAACAAAGGAAACCCCGTCGAAGGTGTAAACCAACTCGTAAACCTTGCCCTCATAAACGGTATAGCTCTTGCCGTCAATTGTAAAAATGTCCTTTTCCTCTAACTCGTAGGTTCCGCTGCGGGCAAGCGTTCCGAGAGGCACGGTAGCGGTATAAGTTGTCTCTTTCGGGAGGGGGCTTGGTAAAACAATCAAAACCGGCAACAAACTTGCAGTTATTATATAGTTATCATGCTCAATCGGATTAAAGGAGAACCGTACCCCATAAGTACCGAACGGTCTTTCAGCCTCCCCCGGGATTGCCGCAATCGAAACGCACTCAAGAAGAATCTCTTTGATTTCGTCATCGTCAGTACCGGGATAGAGCGTTTTTATCGTTTCGCCGCTCTTGAATTGCGACGACAACGGCAGTCTGACCGACGATAACTGAATTTCCTGTGCGTCTTTTTGGTATACCTTATAATATGTTCCCGTAATTTCGGTTGAAACCGTGCGTTTTTCCACAACGTAATTGGCATCGGATTTGGAAAACTTATAGTTCGCTGTTAAGCCCGTGCTTATTTCATCAAGGTTTACCGACAAAGTATAAGTTCCTGCATTCACTACCTGTTCTCCTCCGTTCAAAACGACAACCGGTGTGAAGGCCGCGATTTCTGTCGGCACTCCGTTCTTATCGAAAAGCGACGCCGTAAGCGCGGGTTGCGATATATTGCCGTACACGGTTGTCTTATTATCTGCTTTAACGGTAATCTGCTTTTTGTATACCGAAAGGTAAAGCACCGTCAACTGCGCAGCCGATTCGAACTCCACGGTTTCATAATCCCTCGACGTAAAGTCATTTTCGCAAAAAAACTCGTATGCGGACACCCCGTCCTCCGTTTCAAGGGAGTTCAAAATCCCCGTTTCGGGGTTAAAGCTTGTGTTTGCTCCGTACTTAATCTGCGGAGAGGTAAAGCCGCTCGGAACCGTATCCGAGGCGTACAATCCGTCGAACTCAAAAATTGCCGTTCCGTAGCGTTGCGCGCCGTCGCTTACAACATACGGCAAGGGGAACGCGTCGCGGTATTCGACATCAATGTAAGCGGGATAACCGCTTTTCAGCCTAACCGTCACGGTTTCCGTCGATTTTTTTACGTCCAGCGCGATTTCAATCACCGTGGAAAGATAGTTTGCGTTTTCGGCGGAGGTCGCTCGGATAACCGTTGTTCCGGCTCCCGTAAACACCACCTTGCCCGCCGCGTTGATTATTGCGTTCCCCGAAGCTACCGTTAAAAGGGCCTGCGTTCTGTCGGGATACTCGGTATACGTATCGGCAACCTCGTAGTAGTTCTTAATAATAAACTCGAATTCCGAGGCTCCGCCGTCATAAGAATATGTGAGGTCGTCAAAATCGACGTCGTCATTCTCATCCTTAACTAAAATATTAAAATCGTACGGCTGAACTATTTTATTTACCGTGTAAGGAATCGAAACGCTTTCCGTCAACGTGAACACGTGCGCCCTATATGTTAAAAACTCCGCAACGTTGAGTGAAACAACATAGTTACCTGCCGGAGTAACGTCGATATCGGGGTCAAGGGCAATGTCGTTTTTCTTGAACGTCAGTAACGTAACCGAGACATTGGGGTTGCCTTGCGGGTCGGGGACATAGCTGTACGGAATCGCCGTTCTGTGCCCCGCAAAGTCCAAAAGGACACTTGCATTGACGAACCCTCCCGTATAGTTGTACGGTGCGCTCGTATCCAAAACGAAGTTTGCCTGTGTCAAAGCCGCTTGATTAATATGCAGATATGCGTTTTCACTCGCATTTTCGGCGGCGTTCAAACGACCGGTTGTAAAGTAGATTTCATACAAATTCTCCGTATGAACTTCAACCGAGCTGTCGGTACCCTCGTTTTCAATTACGGTTATTGCGCCGACCTTCGGGGCGATTGTCAGTTTGTAAATGCCCGGTACGGTGGGTGCTTCGTCGCCGAAATCGGTTTCATAATTCTGCCCCGTAAAATAACGAACCTCGGGTATTGCCCTATACCCCGTAACATAAGAGTTTACCGATTCGAAATCGAAATCGGGCGAGGCTCCCGTATACCCGAAATTGTAGTGAATTACGCCGTCGATTATTTCAGAATCGGGCAAATAATAATAGATTTTCTTTTTTAACACCTTTGCCGGTACGTTCAAAAGAACCTCCGAAATGGGGTCGATTGTGTAGTTGTCCTTTTTTGTGCCTTCCACAAAGAACTGTATCGATGCCGTAGTCGTAGTGTTTTCTGCCGCATCGTTAAATATCGTCGTACTGTTAAACCCTGCCTCCGCCCGGATGTACGCACCTTCAAGCGTCGTCTGCGGAAGAACCCTTATCGGAGTGTCGTTAACCTCGGGAGAAATACGTCCGTCGTACTGCTTCGTAATAAACTTATCCGCGTCAGGCCCCTCGGTGTCGTACAGCCAGGAGAGGTTCGGAGTGATTTCAAGAGGGATTATCTTAAACGCCGTTCTTGAACGGTAAATTAACAAAGGCTCCTCGGTCGTAACCTCTCTGTCGGAGTAAAGCTCAAAGATATGGGTATAGTTCCCGGCATCTTTCGCAAGCGGGATATCCTCGTTCATTACGTTCTGAAGCCTAACGTGAAGCTCGGCGTTTTGACCCAACGGGTAGCTCTCCGAATAAGGTATTACCTCCGACGCGTACGCCGTACCGTAAGTGATTTCCGCGTCAACCGCAGGAACGGTCGAAACATATCCTGCAAAACTCGCGTCCGTAGGGTCGATTTCGTCAAAAACCGCGCTTATGGTGTTGCCCGTCAAGGCGTAGTTGTAAGAAATTGTGTATGTAATAAAGCCGTTATTATTGTCGTAATGCGTAACCGTCACGGGCGAGGCGTTTGCCAATGTGAAGTTCTCTTTGAGGCGCGTGCCGTACGCCGTTTGGTGAGTTACCGTCACGCGCTGTCCGATATAATAGTACGGGTCGCCCGACGGAACGTACCCGGGTTGAAGTTCATGCCTTGTGAACCGTGCGTAAACCGTATCCGCAACCGGCGTATTCGCCGCCGATTCGAAGTAAACTCCGTTTTTGTAAAGCGTTTCATCGCTCTTTCTGAACTGCAAAATAAAGCTCGGGTCGTATGAGGATTCGCTGAACACAATTGCGTGTGTCGTTTGATTGAACGTGACTTGAAGCGTTCCTTTGTCTTCGAAAACGTTCATTTTCGCAACGCGTGCGCCCTGCTGAACCGTTGTATCGCCCGTTACGAACCACACGTTCCCGGTTGTTGTTGCCGGCGATTTTTCTAAATCGGCAATTCCGTACGGGAGAGACGTCGCCGTGTGCGTGAATACCGCGCGGCAAAGAACGTTCATAATACTACCGCCTTGCAAAACCTCGGAGGCAATGCCTCCCGCAAAGTATTGTGCGGTTATCGTGACGCTTGCTTCAACCTGAACGTTTTCGATAACGGTATTTCTTGAGTGTGCCGCTACCGCCGCTGCGTACGACTGCGCCGTAAACGATGAATTTGCTATAACTATATTTTCGATATGAGCGTTTGTCGCATTAATAATAAGCCCCGCACCGTTTTCCGCCGTGTAGTTAATTCCGGAAATTTTGTGGTATTCGCCCGAAATTGTGCCCGAAAAAACGCGTAATCCGGTGCCGAAAGGTACAAATTCCGTGTCGTTCGTTTCAAGTACCTGACAGCTGCTTATGGGGATTGAAAGCGTGTCGGGAGACCTCGGGGCTTTTGCCATAATTAGTACGGGATTCGTTGAAACGGTTATGTAAGGCGAGC
>JAISKW010000042.1 GCA_031260775.1 Christensenellaceae bacterium | reverse complement strand
CGGCTTTGTATGCCCGAATTCGACATTGAAGTAGCCCTGAACGCGCTTAAAGAGCTAATTGCCGTTGATGAGGATTGGATTCCGACGCTCCCGGGAACGTCGTTGTATATCCGACCGACGATGATTTCAACGGAGGCGGTTTTGGGCGTGCACCCGGCGAACTCGTACAGGTTTTTCATAATCCTCTCGCCCGTCGGCAGTTATTATGCAAACGGTCTTGCTCCGACCAAAATCAAGGTTGAGGAGGTTTATGTCCGTGCGCCGTTAGGCGGAACGGGTGAGGCGAAGTGCATGGGCAACTATGCCGCGTCGCTCCTTGCCGGGGGCGTCGCAAATAAAGAGGGCTACGACCAGGTGTTGTGGTTAGATGCAAAAGACAGAAAATACGCCGAGGAAGTCGGCTCGATGAACATCTTTTTTGTACTGAACGGCGTGGTAAAAACCCCGGCTTTATTAGGTTCAATTTTGCCCGGCATAACGCGCGACAGCGTAGTAAAGCTATTAAAGAAACTCAATATCCCGTGCGAAGAAACGCACATATCCGTTGACGAAATAGTGGCGGGGGTTAAGGACGGCACATTGACCGAGGTGTTCGGCTCGGGCACGGCGGCAGTAATATCGCCCGTGGGCACGCTCGGCTATAAGGGAACGAATTACACGGTAAACGGAAATAAAATGGGCGAAATCACAACGCTTTTGTATAATACCCTGACATCAATACAAGGACGTACCGCCCCCGACCCGTTCAAGTGGATAACGGTATTATAAGCGCGGCGAGTATTTGCTTGTGTATAACTTAGTGTTTTATTTTGTGCCCTGCGCGAAGTCGCAGGGTACAATCCTAACGCGCTCCGTTATTTTGTGAGCAATTAAATTTGTTGTATATTATTAGGGAACGGCGATTGACTCAGCTGGTAGAGTGTCTTCTTGACGTGGAGAAAGTCAGAGGTTCGAGTCCTCTATCGCCGACCATAGACAGACGGCGAAACGGATAACGTTTCGCCGTTTTTCTTTTTGCCTTTTTATCCTCAAATAGTGCTGTTTTGGCTTTATCCGATAACGCTCAAATATAAGTCGAGTGATTCGTTTTCCTGTTTTGTCAGCAGTCGTATGAATTCCGTGTAATCTCCTGTCGTGTGCGCACTGTCGAGTGTGTCGTAATACTCGGTGCGAATTTCCTTTTTTATGACTATCGGCGGATAGCCCGCTTTCATTACCTCGAAGTTCATCAGCAGCCGCGCCGTTCTGCCGTTTCCGTCTATGAACGGGTGAATTTTGACAAACTCACCGTGAATGTATGCCGCCCGTACTATCGGGTGCAGGCTTTGCCACCCGCCGTAGCGGATAACAAGCTTTTCCATAAGTTCCGGCAGTAGAAAATGTTCCGTCGGTTTGTGCGACGCTCCCGAAATAATGACGTTCTCTATGCGGTATCCGCCCACGTTTGTGCCGTCTATTTTTTTCAGTATAAGCGCGTGTATGTCCTTTATATCGCGCTCGGTAAGCGGCGCATCCGATTTGACAAGCTCCTCCAAAAATTCGATTGCCTCCTTGTGGTTTATGACCTCCAAATGCTCGGTTACCGACTTGCCGCCTACGGTCAACCCCTCTAAAACCACCTTTGTTTCACGAAGCGTCAGCGTGTTTCCCTCGATAGCGTTGGAGTTGTATGTCCATTCGAGTACTGTATTCTCGCGCAGGCTTAGAAGCGTGTTTTTCGGCAAGGGTCGTTTGGCATTTAACTTAGCGAGTTTTTTATCACCCTCGGCAAAAAATGTTTTCGGCAATTCAAAGTAAAGGTTGTCCTCTACCTTAAACCGTTTGTCAGTCGGTTTTGCCGTGCTCTTTGGCAATAGCCAGAAAATGCCGTCTTTCACCGCGCCCTCAATACGTCCGTTTATGCACAAAGTGCGTATACGCCTCTCGCCTATACCCCACTTTTCACTTGCCGCTCTTGTCGTCATATATTCCATTTTCGCGCCTCACGTAGTTCCGATGTCGGAACACTATATATTATAGTCCGATGTCGGACTAATGCCAAGCGTTATTTTGTGAATTTTCAAACTGCATTGTTCCGACCTTGCTTTTTGTGTGTTTTGTTCCAGCCGTCAAGAGTGGAGAATTAACGTTCTATTTTGTTGCCCGCGCGGAGTCGCAGGGTTCAATCCTTGAAACGTATAGATTCTGCGGCTACACGCAGAATGATAACGCGGTTGTCCTCCCGGTATTGTTTTTTGTAATTTTACGATATGTGAAAAAACTATATAATATTGAGGTAGAAGTTATAAAAACTTTAAGAAATTATGGCAGCAGTAAAAATTGGTATTAACGGATTCGGCCGCATCGGCCGTCTTGTATTCAGAGCGTCGCTCGGCAGAAAAGACGTTCAGGTTGTCGGCATCAACGACCCCTTTATCGACTTAGACTATATGGTCTATATGCTTCGTTACGACAGCATTCACGGTCAATTTAAGGGCGAAATCAGCGTGGATAAGGATTCGAACTCCTTAGTCGTTGACGGCAAGAAAATTAAGATTTTCGCATGCATGAAGGCTGCGGATATCGATTGGAAATCCTGCGGCGCGGCTTATGTTGCCGAGGCTACCGGCATCAACACCACAATCGAAACCGCAAGCGAGCACCTTAAGGGCGGCGCGAAAAAGGTTATCATCACCGCTCCTTCGAGCGATGCTCCTATGTTCGTTATGGGCGTTAACCAAGAAACGTATAAGTCGGATATGACCGTCGTTTCGAATGCATCCTGCACGACGAACTGCCTTGCACCTCTTGCTAAGGTTATCAACGATAAATTCGGTATGGTAAAAGGCTTAATGACCACCGTGCACTCCACCACCGCAACGCAAAAAACCGTAGACGGCCCGTCGAAAAAGGACTGGAGAGGCGGCAGAGCGGCAAGCGGCAACATTATCCCCTCCTCGACCGGCGCGGCTAAAGCCGTGGGTAAGGTTATCCCCGAGTTAAACAAAAAGCTCACGGGTATGTCCTTCCGCGTACCGACCTTAGACGTATCGGTTGTTGACTTAACCTGCGTGCTCGAAAAGCCCGCAACCTATGACGAAATCAAAGCGGCTGTTAAAGAGGCAAGCGAAACGTACCTTAAAGGCGTATTAGGCTATACCGAGGACGACGTCGTATCGTCGGACTTCATCACCGACCCGCGCACCTCAATCTTCGACGCAAAAGCCGGCATCGCTTTGGATAACACCTTTGTAAAGCTCGTATCGTGGTACGACAACGAGTGGGGTTATTCGAACAAGGTTGTAGACCTTATCGCGCATATGGCAGGCGTAGACGCAAAATAACTTTAGCGTACACCTAAGAAACAAAATAAAAAGCCGAACTAATCATTCGGCTTTTTTCGTATTATTAACGTCCGCTTTGAAAAAGAAAAAATGAAACAAGGCGCATGGTTGCGCTTTGTTGTGTATTTCCGAAACGTCCGTTCCGATTTCTTTACGGAAAATATTCCCTCTCCCCTCCTAACACTTTGTAAGTCTCCAGATTTTTTGAGCGTATTCTTCGATAGAGCGGTCGGAGGCGAAAAAGCCCGAGCGTGCGGTGTTCATAACGGACATACGACCCCAGCGATAGCGGTCGGAGTACGCGGCGTCAACGCGGTTTTGAGCGTCGATATAGGAAGCGAAATCGGCGAGAACGAGGTAGCTGTCGGGTTTGCCGCCGGTGAGGAGGCTGTCGGCGATTTCTTTGAACGGCTCGCCTTTGATGCCGCCGCGGAAAAGGTCAATGATGTAGCGAATGCGCGAATCGTTGGAGTAGTAAAGCGCGGGCGCGTAGTTGCCGACGAGGCGGTTGACCTCCTCGGTGAGCAGCCCGAAAATGAAAATGTTGTCGTCGCCGACGTGTTGGTGAATTTCAACGTTTGCGCCGTCCATCGTGCCGATAGTGACCGCGCCGTTGAGCATAAATTTCATATTGCCCGTGCCGCTCGCTTCCTTGCCGGCGGTGCTGATTTGCTCGGATACGTCGGAAGCGGGCATAATCATCTCGGCGAGGGTAACGCGGTAATTTTCGAGGAAAACGACCTTAATTTTGCCGCGAACGTCGGGGTCGTTGTTTATTAGCTCTCCTAAAAACCAAATAAGTTTTATGATAAGCTTCGCCATATAATAGGAACCGGCAGCCTTCGCGCCGAAAATGAATACACGGGGGTTCACCTCAAGCGAGGGATTTTCTTTGATGCGTCGGTAAAGGTCAATGATGTGGAAACAGTTTAGAAGTTGGCGTTTGTACTCGTGTAAACGCTTGACTTGTACGTCGAAAACCGCGTCGGGTGAAACGGAAATGTCGGTGGTTTGCTTGATGTATTGCGCGAGTTTTTCCTTGTTACGGCGTTTAATGTCAAAGATTTTGTCAATGACGGGCTTGTTTGTGCAAAACTCCGTTAGGCGGTCAAGCTCGTTGGGGTCGGAGAGGAACTTGTCGCCGATAAGGTCGGTGATTAATGCGGTTAGTTCGGGGTTTGCCTGCGCAAGCCAGCGGCGGTAGGTTATGCCATTGGTGACGTTAAAGAATTTTTGCGGCGCGATTTTGTAGTAATCGGCGAAAACGTCGTCTTTTAATATCTCGGTGTGGAGTGCGGAAACTCCGTTAATCGCGTGACTCGCCGCCAAACACATATTGGCCATACGGATTTCACCGTTTGCGATAATAGCGTTTTTAGATACCCTGTTCCAGTCGTTTGGGAACGCATTCCAAAGAATTCCGCAATAGCGGCGGTTGATTTCCTTGACGATTTGATAGATGCGCGGGAGTAAACTTTCGTATAAATGCTCGGGCCATTTTTCAAGAGCCTCGCTCAAAACCGTGTGGTTCGTGTAGCTGACGGTTTTGCAAACGATGTCCCAAGCCTTGTCCCAAGAGTAGCCGTAGTCGTCCAAAAATATGCGCATTAATTCGGGAATAATGAGCGCGGGGTGCGTGTCGTTGATGTGCATCGAAACCTTGTCCGCGAGGTTGTCTAATGAAGAGTAGGTGCGGAGTTGGTGGCGGATAATGCACTGTACCGAGGCGGAAACGAAAAAGTATTGCTGCTTTAACCTTAAAGATTTGCCCTCGTAGTTGTTGTCTGCAGGGTAGAGTACGCGCGAAATTGCCTCCGCCATAGCCTTCGCCTCAACGGCTTTAAGGAACTGACCCGAGGCAAAAAGTTGCATATCGATGTCGTCGCGTGTTTTCGCGCTCCAAAGCCTGAGGAAGTTGACCGCCTTGCAGCCGTAGCCCGATATGGGCATTTCGTAACCGATAGCCATAATAGGGGTGTAGTCCTTGTGCTCGCAGACGAGTCTGCCGTTGTCCCAATGCTCCTCTACGTGACCGTTAAAGCGGACTTCGTAGGTGTTGTCACGGGGGTGTATCCAAACCGAACCGTTAGTGAGCCACTTGTCGGGCATTTCCATTTGCCAACCGTCAACGATTTTCTGCGCGAAAATGCCGTAGTCGTATAGGATTGAGAAGCCTCCCGCAGGGTAGCGGCAGGAGGTGAGTGAGTCGAGATATGCCGCGGCAAGGCGTCCCAAACCGCCGTTTCCGAGACCCGCATCCGGCTCTATGTCGTAGAGCTCTGCGATGTCAAAGCCTAACTCTTTAACCGCCTGCGTGACGGTTGCGGTAAGACCCATATTGAAAAGGTTGTTTTTTAAGGAGCGTCCGAGGAGGAACTCCATAGAAAGGTAATAAACCTGCTTTGCCTGCTCTTTTTTAACCTTGTTTTGGTACGCGAGGCGTTCGTCGCCGAGAATTTCGCGGATGGTTAAGCAAACCGCCTTGTACATCTGAACCTTGTCCGCGTCCTCGTGCGATACCGAGTATAGCCCAGATAACTTTTGCTCAATCTGCTTTTTAATTTCCGCTTTAGAAACTTGCTTCATAATAAATCCTTAATAGCAAATTTGATTTCACATTCCTAAGGATAGAAATGCGAAATCAAATTGTTATAATTATATACGAATTCTAAGTATTTAGTTAATACGTTTACAAAGAAGCGGAAAAAGAAAAAGGGAATCTTCTCCCGACGGTACTCCCTCTTGCGGCAAATGTGGTGTAAAATGTAGGAGGTGAACGTTAATCCGGACAATTTGTTGGTAGTGGCGGACGACTTTATGTCGGCAAGCGACGCGGGGCTTGCGCTTATCAGGGCGCGTTTCGATTTGAAGTGTTCGAACAGAACGCTGTTTGCCTTGCGTGAGTACTATAAACAAATAAGAAAAACGCCGCTTTACTTTGAAATTTGCGTGATTGACGGATTCTGGTACGGCTGCGACGTGCGCAATGCCGAGATGTTCGCCGTTGAAACCGAAGGGCATTATCCCGAAATTTTGAAGGCTTTATTTTCGCTCCGCCGACAATTGGCGGACAAGGGCGAAAGACTCACCCCCGATAAGATAATAAGATTCGGTTCTTCCGCCGAGAAAAAGGAAGGACGGCTTGCCGTTTTAACGTCGGGAGGCGAGGGGAACGGCGCGTTCGGCATTTTAGGCAACGCACTTGCGGAGAATGTAGATATCGAATTCGGTTTCGTTTCGGCAAAACCCGACGACGCGGCGAACGCGGGAGAGGTCTTTTCGCAGGTTCAGCTTCCGCTTTTTTCGGGCGGTTGCGGAGAATCGGGCGAGCTTTTTTTCGCCCCGGGCTTTGTAAAGGAGCAGCCCGAAAAGGACGAAAAACGCGATAGATTTGCAATCGTGGGTATAACCCCTAAGCCGCGCGGCACAAAAAGCGAAGCGGTTAAAAAATATGCGGAGCTTTTGAAAAAGCTTTCGAAAATCAATATCGGCGCGAGCGTCGTCGGCAGCGGAAACCTGTTGGACGCATTGTTAAAAATTACGAATGCGTTCGAAATCGAGCTCAACGGCGACGAGAGTTGTATCCGTGACGCCTTTATCGCAAACGACGCTTTGTTTGTAACCTTGCCGCGGCATAGTCTGAACGCGTTATATAAAATAGCCGGACAGGGTATGGAAGTTCTGATTTTGGGCTCCGAAACATCGAAAAGCGTATCTAAAATCCGTTTTCACGAGCAGACGGTTTTTGAGTTTAGGAGGGAGGTTTTAGTAGGGTTTTTGCCGCTGAATTTGGTTGCCCTTTGCACAAAAAGCGAGGAGAGCGCGCCGAAAACGTTCGAAGAAGTTCGGGATAACGTTTTGAAAAAGTATAAGCATACGGCGGCGTTTCCCGTAACGGGCGGCGATTTTACCGTCAAGGGCGGCGTTTTGTACGCGCCTTTCGGGGGCAAAAACGCCGTAAAGCCGACGCAAATTTACGGGCTTAACGTATTAGAAAAGGATATCGGCGTCGTTTGCGCGTTCAGCGCAAGCACCGTAAGCGGCAACGCGTATTACGACGGAATGCTTACCGCGGCAAAGGCGGTACTATCGCTTATCTGCAAAGGCGTATATCTAAAGCATATCGTCATCAGTTCGGCGATAAATTCGCAAAATTTGAACGATATTTCCAAGCTCGGCGGAGTATTTGCAAAAGCGTTATCCGTGGGATATTTTGCATCGAAGCTAAAAATCCGCATAGACGAAGCGGCGTTTCCGCGCGGAGGCGAACAAGGACGCGTGCGAATTGCGGCGGCGGCGACAACAAGACCCGAACAGCTAATTGAAAGCAAAATCAGACAGGGGCAGAAAATCTTCTTTTTCCCTTTGCAAAAAAGCGAGACCGAAGGGCTCGATTGCGATTATTTTTCGAAGCTTTGCGGCACGATTTCGAGCCTTGTTACCGTCGGTGCGGCGAGTTGCGCTGAGGTTGTGGAGGACAATCTTCTTGAAACGCTGTCGGCGTGCGCGTTTGCGGGCGGCACGGGCATTACGTTTATCGGAGGAACTCCGGCTGAATTAACCGGCGGAGAGGGCGGAATTGTGATATCCGCCGAAGATACCCCCGACATACCCGATTACATCAAGTTTGTTCTTTTGGGCACTGCGGACGACACGGAGGAGATTAAGGACAGTGCGAACGTGCATATTTCGGTGCAGGAAGCGATATTAAACAAACGTTTGACGGCTTTCGAGGAGGAAAAGTCCCGTTGTGAGGAGTTCGACGTGATGCATACGGGCTTTGCGGTTTTTCCGCGCGGCACGACGGCAATGCCGAGGGTTTTCATTGCCGATATGGAATACGGCACGGGCAAGCTTCTGCATGCGGCGTTTACGAAGGCGGGCGCGGCGGCGGAAAGGATGCCGATTGACGAAATTATCACGCTCGAGGAGCTGAATATAATAGCGCAAAAAATCCGTAATTGCGAAATTGTGGCGTTCGGCGGCGACGTGTTTCCGAAGGATGTAAAGTCGCGTTTGGGGCGTATTTTGCTGAATAACGTCATAAAAGACGCCCTGAACGACCATATTGCCGACCGCGGAGGGCTTGTTTTGGGCATAGGAGACGGATTCCGCGCATTAATCGAGGCGGGGTTTATTAGCGGCGGATTGAGTGAAATGTATTTCACGGCGGAGCGGAGCGTAAAAGGCTTTCCTTGCCGCATTCCGCGCATCAAGGTTTCGTCCGAGGTTTCGCCGTTTTTTTGGGACTGCGACGAGGAAAAGAGTATGCTGGCTCCCGTTTCACTCGGTTGCGGCAAGCTCGTAATCAGCGACGGAGCTTACCGTGCGCTTGCGAACTCAGGACAAATTGCCTCACGGTTTGTGAACATAAACGGTAAGCCGACCGATTATTTTCCATATAATCCCTCGGGAAACTCGTATGCCGCGGAATCGTTGACCAATGAGGGCGGCAAGGTTTTGGGGAGGTTTTCGCATCCCGAAAGGCTTATGCTTTTGAAAAACGTCAGCGCGGTGCAGGATTACGGTTTTTTTGACAGGGGAGTAAAATACTTCAAATGACAAAAGCGGAAAACGGTACGTTCAACAGCTTATTTAATGTAATACTCGGCGAGGAAAAGGCGCGCCTTTTTAAGTTATCGGAGGCGGAGGTCGCAAAAAATGACTCCGTAACGATTAGGTTTGTAATCAATGCCGCGGATTATGACAGCAAGCTTACCCCGGCTTTGAAAAAGGAGGTAGAGTCCGCCGTGCGCGAAATGTTGCCCGGTCGCTCGGTTTTCTTTAATTACGAAAAAACTATTTCGGACGAAGGACATATTAAAAAACTCGTAGCAACTTTTACCGGAGGAAACTTCCCTAACTTTTGGCAAGGCTTTCAGGAGGGGGCGTCCGTCGCCTGCGAAATCAAAGGAGATTTTCATAGAGTAGTAGTTGCGGTACCCGAATTTATGTATTCGTACTGCCAAAGTGCGGATTATGCAAACAGACTTGAGGAATACTTAGACGCTAATCTTGTGGGAGACGTCAAGGTAATATTGGATAAAACTGCCCGTGAATTATCCGGCGTGGCAGCCGTCGTTTTCGAAAGTGAGGTAGCGGAGGGCGGCGAAACGTTCAGTGCCGATATATATGCGGACGTTTTTGTCGAAGCCGCCGAAACGGAGAACATCTTCGGAGGAATGATTATCGAAAAGGCACGATGGATAAAAGATATTATCAAAAAGGAACAACAACGCATTTGTGCGGCGGCAAGGCTTGTGCATTACGATAAGCTAACTGCAAAAAAGAGCGGAACGAATTTCTACAAAATGGTTTTTACCGACGGCACGGACACGCTGAAAGCCGTGTATTTCCCTTCCTCCCGAAAAAAGGACGAGCGTGCAAGGAATGAAGCCTTGCGGCAATTATGTGACAATTTTGAAGATAAAGTCCGCGAGGGGCAAAATTATCTTGTTTACGGCGACGTAAAATTCAACGAATACGATAAGGGGAATTCGATGACGATAAATTCGTTGTCGTTTGCCGACGTGAACCTTAAGAAAGTTCAGGACGAGTTCAAGCAAAAGGAACGCGAGGCGGCGGCGGCAAAAATCAAGCCGTGCCCGACCTCTTATGCCGTTATTTCGCCAAAACCTTATGAAGAGGAGGTCGTCGTGGGGGATTTGTTCTTTGCCGAAGAAGAGGAAATTTACGACGAATTAAAGGGCGAAATCGTCTTTTTTGACCTCGAAACTACCGATAAGGATAAATATACCTCGCTAACGTGCGAGTTTTGCGCGGCTCTTGTTGTCGACGGGAGAATAGTTGAAACGCTCGAAACGCTTGTCAACCCCGAATGTCATATTGGGTTCAACGCATCGGAGGTTAATCATATTTACGATAAGGACGTAAAAAATTCGCCTAAATTCTCGGCAATTGCCGGGGATATTTACCGTTTCATAAACGGTAAAACCTTAGCGGGGCATAATATTGACGGCTTCGATATGCCTATTATTAAACGCCAATTACAGTCAGAGGGGTACGTTTTGCCCGAGTCTGTCCGCACAATCGATACGCTCACCCTCGCGAGACGGCTTCGCGGCAATAAAGGTAACTCCTTGGCGGAGTTTCGTAATAGATTAGGCATCGATGCCTTAGGCGCGCACCGCGCCGCAAAGGATGTTATCGATAACGTTTTGGTTTACAAGGAATTGTTACGGCTGCAACGTTCAAAGAAATAGCGTACCGCATTCCAATTCATAATACCTTAAGTATCTGTATTTTTCTTGCAGCCTGTCTAAAAGCATCCTTTCTTTTTGCAAAAGCTCGCTGTTTTTGTATTTGTGTTCGCATAGGGACTCAATGTCGGCGGCAAGGAGCGTAATTTCGTTGAGCATCTTTGCGCCGCTCGTGCCTTTTTCCAAAATTTCTTCAATTGCGTTAAGCCGTTGCATATCCATAAATATAGTATGTAAAATACGGCAATATTATTTTTGCGCAAAAATTATCAATTATCGTGTTCGCGCAGAATGACAATACGGTTGTCGATTTCGTCATTCTTAATCGCATTGAACGGGATACTAAAATAATATATTATTAACATAATGGCAAAGAAAAAACTATTTACTGTTAAAAATGAGAACCAACGGCAAAACGAAATCACAACGCCGCAAAAGGTTCTTAACGAAAAAGGAGACATCGCAAACCCCGGTTGGGCGAAAAGACCTTTATATGAATACCATAAAAAGGATATCGGCACTTCCAAATGGCGTCTGAAAGAGTGGGATTGCTTTGTAATTTGGAACCAAGAGGTCGGTATGACATTGACCATTTCCGACGTCGCGTTTATAGGCATAGGGAGCATTTTGATTAACGATTTCTATACCGCAAAAAAACCCGTTTCGGTAAACGCTATTAAACCGTTCCCTTTGGGTAATCTGAATTTACCCGAAAGCTCGTATACCGAAAGCACTGTGGAAATCAAATCAGGCGGCGTTGAACTGAAATTCGAACGCACAAAAGAGGGCAGACATCTAACCGGCAGCGCGAAGAAATTCGGAAAAGAGAAGAAGCCTATTTCGGTGGACTTAACACTTTTTGACGAGTCGCCCGATACGACATACATTGCCACACCGTTCGACAAGCCGGCGCACTTCTATTTCAACCAAAAAATCAACTGTATGAAGGTCAAGGGCACGGTAGTTTGGGGCGACAGAGTTATCGAATTCAAGCCGGAGGAAACGCTTGCAACGTTAGATTGGGGTCGCGGCGTTTGGACTTATGAAAATATTTGGCTGTGGTCAAGCTTTAATACATATCTTGAGGACGGCTCAACGCTCGGGTGGAACTTGGGGTACGGGTTCGGCGATACGAGAGCCGCAACGGAAAATATTTTGTTTTATAACGGCGTCGCGCATAAATTGGACGAAGTTTTCTTTGATTCACCGTACCTGCCGAACGGCAAGGACGATTTTGAGACACCGTTCGATGCAACGTCTAATGACGGACGGTTCGAAGTGCACTTCGAACCGGTATTCGATAGCTCGCAGCCATTGAATATCGGCGTAGTCGCGTTCGCCGGGCACTCGATATTCGGCAAATTCTCCGGAAAAGTCGTGTTAGACGACGGCACGGTAGTAGAATTCAAAGACCGTATGGGATTCTGGGAGAAATTCCACAATAAGTGGTAATTAAAATATAATTAAAGCGTGAGCTTTGATGATATTAAGGGGTTGGAGGCGGAATTCTGCTTTTCGACCTACGCGCCGCACCCCGTTTGCCCCGTTTCGGGCGAGGGGGCTGTTTTAACCGACACCGACGGAAAAAAATATACGGACTTTTTAGGCGGCATCGCCGTCAATGTTTTAGGGTACAACAACCCCGTGTGGGTTGATGCCGTAACAACGCAAATTAAGAAAGTTGCGACCGTTTCGAACTATTTTTACAACGAGTTCCGCGGACAATTGGCAAGAGAACTCGTTTCGGGCGCGTTAAACAAGGTTTTCATATCAAACACGGGTGCTGAAGCGAACGAGTGCGCGCTTAAATTAGCGCGCAAGTTTTTCAGCGACAAAGGACAAAACCGCTACAAAATTCTTTCGGTTTACGAATCCTTTCACGGCAGAACCCTCGCAACCGTCACTTTGACGGGGCAGCCGAAATATAACAAAAGCTACGCGCCGCTCCCCGAGGGGTTGCACGAGTATATACCCCTCAACGATATTTCCGCTCTGAATACGGCATTTGCCGACGACGCCGTTTGTGCCGTTATTATCGAGCCGATTTTGGGCGAAAGCGGCGTTTTAGAGCCGTCGTACGAATATCTCTCAAAGCTTCGCGAGCTATGCGACAAAACCGGCGCGCTTTTGATTTTTGACGAGGTTCAGACCGGCGCGGGGCGTACAGGCTCGCTTTGGTATTTTGAACAACTCGGCATTATCCCCGATATTGTAACCGGGGCAAAGGGAATAGCCGGCGGCATTCCTATCGGCGTAACGCTTGCAAAAGCCGCGATTGCGGCGGTGTTTGCGCCCGGCGACCACGGCACGACTTTCGGAGGGAATCCGCTTTCCTGCGCGGCGGGGCTTGCGACAATCAAGGAAATTAAAAGCAAATATCTTGTATCCAATGTCAAAAAAGGCGAGCTCTTAAAACAGGGATTATCAAAATTAAGTTTTGTAAAAGAGGTTCGCGGCAAAGGGCTTTTAATCGGCGCGGAGGTCAAGGACGGCATAAACGCTAAGGACATAGTTACGCAAATGCTCGGTAAAGGTTTTATCCTTAACGCAGCCGGGCACAACACGCTGCGCTTCGTGCCGCCTTATGTTATTACGGAAAAACAAATTACCGATATGCTCGGTGAACTATCAAAAATAAAGGTATGAATATCAAAAATATAATAGGCGAAGAGGTAAAAGGTAAACGGGTGTTATTCCGCCCCGACATCAACTCAACAATAGACGAAAACGGAAAAATAAAGGGATTAAACCGCCTTAAAAAGAACGCGCCGACAATCAAATACTTGTTAGACGGCGGCGCGAAGTTGGCGATTATAGCGCACCAAGGTGACACTTTGGATTACCAAAACCTTGTTTCGATGCAAGAGCACGCCGAAATTTTATCGAACCTTACGGGGTGCAATATCGCCTATACCGACGACGTATGCGGCGATGCCGCAATTGCAAAAATCAAGTCGTTGAAAAACGGCGAGGCGGTACTTCTCGGCAATTTACGCTACCTAACGGAGGAGGTTTCCACCTTTGAAAAGGATGTAAAACTGACCGCCGAGGATATGGAAAAGACCTATCTTGTGCGCCGATTAAAGGACTTATTTGATATTTATGTCAACGATGCGTTCAGCGCGGCGCACCGTAACAGCCCGTCAATGTGCGCGTTTCAAAGGCTTTTGCCCTCGTACGCCGGGCCTTTGTTTTTTGAAGAGTACAGCATTTTGTACGACCTTATGAACAATGCCCAAAGACCTTGTGTGTTCCTTTTGGGCGGCGCGAAAATTTCGGACGCGTTCGGAATGATGAACACGGTTTTATCCGAAAACCGTGCGGATAAGATTTTGGTGAGCGGAGTAACCGGCGTAATTATGCACATTGCAAACGGCGCGGACGTCGGCGCAAGCTATACGAAATGGTTAAAGGACAGAGATTTACTCGCCTTTGTGCCCGAAGCGAAACGGCTTCTTGAAAATTTCGGCGACAAATTTGTTTCGCCCGTTGACTTTGCTTTTGAAAAGGACGGCGCGCGCGCGGAAATAGCGTTAAAAGACCTTAAAGGCACGGATTATATGCTGCTTGATGTCGGGCATAAGAGCGTGGAATTGTTCAAAAACGAACTAAAAAGCGCGAAAACCATCTTTGTAAACGGCCCTGCCGGGGTGTATGAAAATCCGCTTTTTGACTACGGCACAAAGGAATTGTGGTTAGCTCTTGAGAATTCAACGGCGAAAACCGTAATCGGCGGCGGCGATACCGTGACGGCGGCAGGCAAGTTCATAGATACAAAAAAGCTTTCGAACGTTTTAACGAGCGGCGGCGCAATGGTGCAGTTTTTGAGCGGAAAACCCCTGCCTTTGGTTAAAGCGTTTCAATAATAATCAAATTATTAAGAGATAAACCGCTTGAAAAACGCGCAAAGCCCGTCAATCGCTTTTTTAGATTCGTCCCAAGTCGGGTAAAGAACGTCGTAAACATGCTCTAATTTGTTTGTCGTATCGGCTTGTTTTGTAAAGCTAAACTCGTAAACAAGGTCGTTTTTGATGCAAAATTGCTCGAATGCGAAACTGTGCGACTTAATAAAATCCTTGTCCGACGAAACAAGATATATCGGCGGATACGTGTTTTTATCTATAAGTAAAGACGGAGAATTAAATACAAAAAGCGCGCTTTGCTTTGGTTTTTTGCCGAAAAACATACGGCGAAGTCCGCTTAAAAGCATTACGTTGTCGTATTTTTCAAGCGCGATTGCGCCGCTCGAGCAGCCTACCGCACGGAATGAAAACGGCGCGGAAACGCCCAAAAGTTTTTGATAATTGGGGTTAAGAGCAACGGCGGCGGTGACGGCGGCGAGGTGACCGCCCGCAGAATCGCCGTTAACGAAAATATTGTTCAAATCGAAATTGTATTCCGCGCCGTTTTTGTACAGCCAATTACAAGCGGCAAAAACGTCTTGTAATTCCTCTTTTAGCCCCACACCCTTTGCCAAAAGACGGTAGCTTATGTTGACGACGGAAAAGCCGCGGGAGGCGAGAAAGGTTGCGTAAATTTTGTTTAAGTCCTTGTCGCCGTAAGTCCAACCGCCGCCGTGGATTTCCAAAATAACGGGGAGCGGCGCGTCGGAAACGGAAGGGGAATATACGTCCAAAAGGTGCATTTTGTCGCCGTCGTCCGAATACGGAATGTCGCAAACCGTGCTGACGCCCTCGGATAGTGACTGTTTTGCCATACGTGCGGCATCCTTTTTTTGGATAACCTTCCAAAAGTTTTTCAAAACGAATTCAGTTATTGCCATTGTACATTAATGATACGACAAACTTATATTAAAAAGTATTAGTTTTGACCGTATAGCCTTAAAAGAATATACTTATTGCGAGGAAAAACAACGCCTTTTTTGTGGTTGCACTTTTGCTACCGCGTAGGGAATCGGCGTTTTAGAACTACAAAAAATGAGTAAAAAAATGACGGTTGACGGCAATACCGCCGCATCTTATGCGGCGTATGCTTTTTCGGAGGTCGCTGCAATTTACCCCATTACCCCATCATCACCGATGGCGGAATATGCGGACGAATGGGCGGCTACAGGCACAAAAAACATGTTCGGCGAACCCTTACGCCTTGCGGAAATGCAAAGCGAAGCGGGCGCGGCGGGCGCGGTTCACGGCTCTTTAGTCGCGGGCGCACTCACCACCACCTACACGGCTTCACAAGGACTTCTCCTTATGATTCCTAACATGTACAAAATCGCCGGCGAATTGCTCCCTACCGTTTTCCACGTATCAGCCCGCGCTCTCGCCGCCCATGCTCTCAACATTTTCGGCGACCATGCCGACGTTATGGCTTGCCGTCAAACCGGCTTCGCTATGCTTGCATCGAACTCCGTTCAAGAGGCGCACGACCTGGCGATTATCGCACATCTTGCAACGCTTGAAAGCAAAGTTCCGTTTATCCACTTCTTCGACGGCTTCCGTACCTCGCACGAGGTTGCGAAAATCGATACCTTAGGTTATGACGAAATTAAAACGCTTGTTGATATGAAATATATCGACGAGTTCCGCGCACGTGCATTAAACCCCGAGCATCCCGTACAACGCGGCACGGCGCAAAACGGCGACATCTACTTCCAAAACCGCGAGGCGGCAAACAATTACTACACCGCAGTTCCGGCAATCGTTGAGAAGTATATGAAGAAATTCAAAAAACTCACCGGCAGAGAATACAAATTATTCGACTATGTCGGACACCCGAAAGCGGACAAGGTTATCGTTATTATGGGCAGCGGCGCGGACGCCGTCGAGGAAACCGTTAACTATATCAATGCGCGCGGCGGCAAGGTCGGCGTGTTAAAGGTTCGCCTTTACCGTCCGTTTTTGGAAGCGGCTTTCATCAAAGCATTACCCAAAACCGTTAAATATTTGACCGTATTAGACAGAACAAAGGAAGCCGGCTCTCTTGGCGAACCGTTGTTCTTAGACGTAGCGGCGGCTTTATTAAAGGCCGGCAAAACCGACATTAAAGTGTTCGGCGGTCGTTACGGCTTAGGCTCGAAGGAGTTCACGCCGTCCAT
>JAISKW010000174.1 GCA_031260775.1 Christensenellaceae bacterium | reverse complement strand
GCCTCACCGGCCGTTGCTTTAACACTGTTGAATGCCTTAATTGCGGGGTTTCCGGTGTAATTTGCGTAGCTTTCGGTAACACCGCCGAAAAACTGCGCCGTGTCACTCGTCAGCACGGTTACGGTAATTTGCACGGTTTCGTGAACGCCGCAGCTACTGTTAAAGGTCGTAGTTGTTCCGACCGTCACAAACGGTAACGCGTCGGACAAGGCCTTAATTACCCCTGTTTCGATCGCCTCGGAGTAACAATGAATTATGCCGCAGGAGTATTTCCTTTGGTTTTTGCCTAATTCAAGCTGCGATAAAACCTCCGCGACCGCCACGGAGGGCTCGTCGATTTCGGAGGTGATTGCGGTTAAAACCTTTATTGAATTCATAATTTTTTCCGCTTACGGCGGTTTTTTATTCTATGCCGTGATTGCAAGTACGAAAAGAAAACACGCGATTAAAATCTGCGCGGAGTAGTACAAACCATGGTTTGCCGCGACAAGAATTTTATCCTCGCCCTTGCCCTCAACGAAATACATTTGCGAAAGTACCGCGTCGCTTGCTAAGAACAACACCATTGCGACCGCAAGAATAATGAAACGCGGATTGTAAACGGCAAAGAAAATCGTTAAGACCGTAAAGAAAATCAAAAGTCCGCCGTAGCAAATCGAAATGATTTTGAACTCGCCGAACTTTGCGTTCATTGTTTTTTCCGAAACAATGACGATTGCAACACCTACGATAATGCCTACCACAGCCGAAACGACGGTTGAGATAATCCACTGCGTGGTTGTAAAATTGCCGCCGTCTTTGTTACCCAAGTTTTGGGCGATTAAGAACACCGCAAGAACATAAATTACATGACCGCAAACGAATGAAAGCATACCCGTCCAAGTATATTGTCTTAAGAAATCGGGGTGAGCGCGGCGCGCGTCAAGGACAATATCGCCGATAAGTCCGAAAACCAACCCGAGCGGAATCAGTAATGCGGCTTCGGTGCCTTCCATAATATAATACGGCACGGCCATATAGACGCCGACCGTCGCAATGAGCATAAAGCAGACGGAGGCAATAATCTTTGAAATTAAGCCGTAAATCGGAGCTTTAGTGATGCGAATTACGATGAATGCCGCCGTAGCGAGAGCGGCAATGACCGCCAAAATGACAACTGCCGTGATTAGTTCGTTCTTTTCGGCAATTTTTCCTGCAATTACAGAGTAACTTGATAACATATTTTCCTCGTTATTAGATATTTCCGCGCGAATAGCACGCTATGCCCACGGATAACATAAAAATTGTAACACCCCTATCGCATTAGTTCAATATGATGTTAAAACATTCTCAGCCGAATATACTATCGTATGGATAAGGGAAGTTGTCTTTTAATCATTAACTCAAGCAGCGGACGGAGCGAAAAGCGGAAAGCCGCGCTGCTTGATAGATTAAACGACTCGTTCGACAGCGTCACCGTTGAGGAATTCGACGGAAATTACGGCGAAAACTATAACGCCGCCGTCAGTGCGGACAAATACGACACCGTTGCGATTTGCGGCGGTGACGGTACATTTTCAACAACTCTTGACCGCCTACAAGGCTACAACGGCAAGGTTTTGTTCATTAAAGGCGGCACTCTCAACGATTTTTGCAACTCCTTAAAGCGTGACAAACACAAAGCCGACCGCATCGATATCGGCAGTCTTAACGGCGAAACCTTTAACTATGTTGCCGCTGTCGGCACATTTACGGGTATCGGGGCGCACACGGACGGACAACTTAAAAAGAGAATCGGTCGTTTTGCATACTTTTTAGAAGTCATTAAAAACGCGAAAATTCAGCGCATAAACGCTCAAATTTCGACGGGTTCGCAAAAAATAAGCGGCGAGTACACCCTGATTATGGTTTGCAAATCCCGTGTGGTATTCGGATTCCCCTTTAACAGAGGCTATTGCCACTCCTCGGGCAAGGGGAATATCTTGCTAATAAAGTCGCCGAACGGTTTTTTAAGATACATTAAACTGTTTGCGTTGTTTTTTAGGTGCTTTGTTTTAGGATTCAAGAAGGAAAAACAAAGTAAAAACATATCGTTTTTGGATTTTTCAACCCTTTCCCTAAAACTTTCGAACGAGGAAACAGCCTGCATTGACGGCGAGGCGAAGTCGCTGCAAACAAACAATATTTTTTCAATAAAGCAGCGGAAAATACGGTTATGATAATCGCCGATTATTATAACCAAACTTAAAAGCGTTGCATATAGTGTGTTAGGAGATAAATAATGGCTTGTCCTAATACAAACAACAACAATAATAACGGCTGCAAGGGTTTCAATCCTTGCGAATCGGCAGGCGTACCCGACAAGGTATGCATTCAGGCGGAGAGGGTTTTTGATGCGTGCATCAGTCAAATCGCAAACGAAAACCTAACTCTGACAGGGTTAAACTTCCCCGAACCTCCCAAAACGTTCGTATCTGCTGAGGTGAGCGGGCCGGCGGAAGTATCGGACGTCGTTGTTACACCGCAACCGTGTTCGGCATGCTCGCGCGTACAGTATACAATCACGGTGCCCGTAACGGTAACGGCTTTGGACGCTGACGGGAATACCGAAACGGCTACTACATACGTAACAATCAACAGGGATATTCTCTTGAAAGTTCCCAAAGATGCGGTAATCCCCACGAATATCGATGCCACGGTCTACTTCAAGGCGGTAAGCGGAAGCATATTATCCGATACCTCCGTGCAAGTCGTTTGCTGCTACACCCTAATCACTAAGGTAACGGCAAAGGTTGACATCATCGTTCCCGCGTACGGCTACGCCGCACTCCCCGCATGCACGCCCTACTCGGAGGATGTTTGCTCGGGTGTGTTCTCGCTGCCGGTATACCCTAAATAAGGGTTGGTGAATAATAAAAGCCCTAAGGCAAAACTTAGGGCTTTTACTATTGTTTGAGAACACCGTCTAACTTGACATCATGCGGTTCGGCATACACCGAAGGAACTTCAAACTCCGCAAAAGATAAACCGATTTTGGAGCAAGTAACGGTCGGCAAAAACCTATCGTAAAAGCCGCCGCCTTTACCTAACCTTTCAAAGGTTTTCGTATAGGCACAAAGCGGCACAAACACAATATCAGGCGAGGGTATTTCATTTTCTGATTTTCGTGTTTCAACAACATAACGGGGCTCTTGGATTCCGAACGCACCTTTTAGGTACTCCGTTTTCGAGTTTACTTCAACAAAAAACATTTCCTTACCCTTAACGACAGGGAGGAAAACCCGTTTATCATTTGCAAAGCAGTGGTCAATTATGGGCTTAGTGTTCGGCTCGTTGCCGATACTGTTAAAGATATAAATATTAGTAAACGGCGCAATTAATACAGCCGCTGTTTCGAAAATTCTCGCTTCTTTCGCTTCACGGTCGGGAATTACGACCTCTTTAAGCGATTTGCGGAGTTGTTTTTTGCTGTCGCTATCCACTAAAGAATGTCTTTCTTAAAGGTTTTATCGTGCATCGCTTGCTTATGTGCAACGAGTTTTTCTTCCAAACCCTTGTCGCTGATTGCGAGCATTTGAACCGCTAAAATTGCCGCATTTTCCGCGCCGTTTATGGCGACCGTTGCAACGGGAACCCCTGCGGGCATTTGAACGACCGACAAAAGGCTGTCTAACCCGTCCATAAACGAGCTTTTCATAGGGATTCCGATTACCGGGAGCGTTGTGTGCC
The DNA here is from genome assembly GCA_031260775.1 of Christensenellaceae bacterium. GTDB lineage: Bacteria > Bacillota > Clostridia > Christensenellales > DTU072 > JAISKW01. Next base: position 7,104 of record JAISKW010000174.1, on the reverse strand, counting down.
CCGCCATAACACCGGCAAGGTGCGCCGCTTTCCCTGCGCAACCGATAAGCACGCCGTATCCTCGCGAGCGTGCGCCTTTTGCGAACTCCGTAGCCTCTTCGGGAGTGCGGTGCGCGCTCGCTACATGCGCACTGTACTCAACGCCGAAACTTTTAAGCGTTTCAACAAGAGGCTTTAACGCCTCCGCATCCGATGCACTCCCCATTAATATACCGACTTTCTTGCTCATATTTAAGATTATACTACTCCGCCGCTTCGGTATCTACTTGCGGCGCAACCAATTTGTGGTATTGCACTCCGGTGATTTCGAAATGCGAAACGCAGAATAAAATGTTTAACAGGACTACATATATCGGCAATGCGATAAACGCGGCAACGCCGAACGTTAGCACTCCGCAGAAGAACGAAAGCAAAAACAGCACGCTCGATACCATATAAAACGTGGGATACATACGCCGTATGTTTTTAATGCCGACTTTAATTGATGTGCCTAAAGTTCTTAAAACGCCTCCTCCGCTGAGGATTTCGGGTACCCATTGCGACAAAGCCGCCGTTCTGAGTGTGTGCATTGCAAAAAAGAACAAAACGCCCACGGGAACTGCAAGAAAGCTCACAAAAAAGCTGAACAGCTTGCCCACATATATTGCCGCGAACAAAAATGCGCCGTCCCAAATTCCCGTTAGGAGCGAATAAACCGGCGCGAACACGAGCGATTTCTTGAACGAGGAGAACACCGAATACAAAAACTTTTCGGAATTGCCTTTCAAAAGTTTGCTGTATATGGATTTTGAAATAGGGAGGAATGTAAAGTTAACAAAGAATACGATTCCCGTATAAATCAATATGCCGTAAAGTATTGCAAGGTAGCGGTCAATGTTGAAATTAGCTTTCAAACCGTTCTCAACAGAGGTGAACAACGCCGCAAACGTGCCCTTTTCGCCATACAACCACGCATTTACCGCCTCAACGAGCTTCGTATTAAATTGGAATTCTTCGATAAGCCACGCGGATATAGGTTGCAACACGGCGACTAAAATTACGCCGATTAAAAGTACCGTTATCAAAAGGTACAACAGCATCTTGAAAACAAGCGATGCGTTTTGAAACAGTATTGATAATGAGTTCTTAAAAATCATTATTAATAATCAACTATTCCTCGGTCGAGTCATCAGCCGCCGCCGCGCTTGTATCCGTTCCCAAGAACTTGTCATAGTTCTTTTCGATTTTTACATTGCGGTACTTTTTCATTCCGGTTCCCGCGGGGATTAGCTTACCGATAATGACGTTTTCCTTAAGTCCTATTAAATAATCGGTTCTGCCCTTAGTTGCGGCATCGGTTAAGACTTTAGCCGTTTCTTGGAAGGACGCCGCCGACAGGAACGATTCGCTTGCCAATGCGGATTTTCCGATACCTTTCAAAACGCCGACTACGTTTGCCGGCTCGCCGCCCGCTTGCAACGAGGCTTGCGTTGCCGCCTCGGCTATTGCCTTATCGACCTCCTCATCGGGGTTTAAGGTTGTGCCGTTGGGGTCAACGACGCGTACACGGCGCGACATTTGACGGACAATAACTTCAATATGACGCTCGTTTAGGGTAACACCGTTCTTGCCGTAGGTATCCAAAACTTCCTTAATGATGTATTCCTGCGTTTTGGGCATCGTCTTTGTCGCAAGCAAGATTTGGGGGTCAAGAGGCCCTTTGGTTATGGGGTCGCCCGCCTCGATTTGCGCGCCGTCTTTAACGATAATCTTCTTTTTATCCGCAACGGTGTACTCTTTAGTGTTGCCGTCGGGAGCGGTTACGGTAATTTTCACCGCGTTTTCGTTGTCCTGCGTTGCGATTTCTTCAAGCTTTAACACGCCGGAAATTGCGGTTTGCACGGCAACGCCTTTAGGCTTGCGCGCTTCGAAAATTTCGGTAACACGGGGTAAACCCTGTGTAATATCTTCCTGCGCCGCGATACCGCCGGTGTGGAAGGTACGCATTGTTAACTGAGTTCCCGGCTCACCGATTGACTGCGCCGCGATTACGCCGACCGCTTCACCGATTTTTACGATGTTCCATGACGAGAGGTTCGCGCCGTAACACTTTGCGCAAACGCCGCCGTGAATGCCGCATTTGCAGTTCAGAACCGAGCGGATTCTCACCTTTTTAACGCCTGCCTTTTCGATAGCCTCCGCCTCGTCCTCTCCGGGCATTTCACCGGCTTTCATAATAACCGCGCCGGTTGTCGGATTAATTACATCCTCTACTAAGATGCGGCCCGAGATTCTTTCGGCGAGCCTCTTAATAACTCTTTCCTTATTAACGTTATCGGTTAACGCTTCGACAAGCTTGCCTTGCGTGTCGCCGCAATCTTCCTCTTGAACGATAACGCCGTGCGAAACGTCAACAAGACGACGGGTTAAATAGCCCGAGTCGGCGGTCTTTAATGCGGTATCCGCACCGCCCTTACGCGAACCGTGCGCCGATATGAAATACTCTAACGGCGATAACCCTTCGCGGAATGACGACTTAACGGGGATTTCGATTGTTTTACCCGTCGGGTCTGCCATAAGTCCGCGCATACCCGATAACTGCATAACCTGCTTCATCGAGCCTCTCGCGCCCGAGTCCGCCATCATCCAAATAGGGTTGAACTTGCCTTTTGTCTTGAACTTCTTTTCGATTTGGTCGGCAATATCTTGTGTTGCCTTGCTCCAAACGTTAACGACGGCTTCGTATCTTTCCTTATCGGTAATATCGCCGTCCTCGTAACGCTGGTTGATAGAAATGGTTTCATTCTCCGATTTGTCCAAGACTCCTTGCTTGTCGATATCGACCTGCATATCGAAGATATTTGCCGTAATTGCCGCACGTGTCGAGTACTTAAAGCCTAAGTCCTTAATAGCGTCCAAAACGACCGCAACCGCTGTTGCGCCTTTGCTTTTGAACGTTTTCGAAACGATTTGCCCGAGCTGTTTTTTGCCGACTTGCGCGCTGATTTCAAGGTCAATCAGTGAGTACGGGTTCTCGGGGTTCCTTGTTATGAACCCTAAATCCTGCGGAATTACCTCGTTGAACAGAATTTTACCGACCGTGGTATCAACGATTTTTTTGTATGTTACGCCGTCAACAACCTTTGAAAGGCGAACCTTAATAGGCTGATTAACCTTGATTTTCTTAAGTTCGTACGCGGTTTTCGCTTCCGATGCCGTTGCGAAAATGGGGGTTTCGTAGTCGGGAGCGACGTCAAGCAACGATGTTAAATAATACGCGCCGATAACCATATCCTGCGTCGGGGTTACGATAGGCTTGCCGTCGGACAGTTTCAAAATATTGTTTGTAGCAAGCATTAAAATGCGTGCTTCCGCTTGCGCGGCGATTGTAAGCGGCACGTGAACCGCCATTTGGTCGCCGTCGAAGTCCGCGTTGAAAGCGGGGCAAACCAACGGGTGAAGCTTTATAGCTCTGCCCTCAACCAAAACCGGTTCGAACGCTTGAATACCAAGACGGTGAAGCGTAGGCGCACGGTTTAACAGTACGGGATGCTCGCGGATGACTTCTTCCAAAGCGTCCCAAACAAGCTTTTGCTTTTCGACCTGCTCGTCGTCGCTCTCGTGACGGAACTGGCTGACTTTGCCGGTGGGGATGTTCGAAGAATCGATTCTTTCAACAATCTTCCTCGCGGTTCTGATATTCGGAACTCCCGAAGCGAGTAATTTCTTAAATACAAACGGCTTAAAAAGCTCCAATGCCATTTCCTTAGGAAGTCCGCACTGGTACATTTTGAGTTCCGGACCCACGACGATAACCGAACGACCCGAGTAGTCAACACGCTTTCCGAGCAAGTTTTGACGGAAACGACCGGTTTTGCCTTTGAGCATATCGGACAATGATTTTAATTGTCTGCCGCCGGCACCGGTTACGGCTTTGCCGTGGCGGCCGTTATCGAAAAGCGCGTCAACCGCTTCTTGCAACATTCTTTTTTCGTTCCTTACGATGATTTCGGGTGCTTGTTGATCAACCATTTTCTTCAAACGGTTGTTACGGTTGATTACACGGCGGTAAAGGTCGTTCAAATCCGACGTTGCGAATCTGCCGCCGTCCAATTGCACCATAGGGCGTAAATCCGGCGGGATTACGGGAACTACCGTTAAAATCATATTTGCGGGATTCGTGCCGCTTCTTCTAAAGCTTTCGACAACGTCAAGCCTCTTTGCGAGCTTTTGGCGTTTCGTTGTGCCCGCCTTTTCGGCAACGATTGCAACTCGCAAGTCGGTTGCTTCTTTTTCAAGGTCAATTTCGCGTAAAAGGTCTAAAACCGCTTCCGCGCCCATTTTAACAACGGGATTAAAGCCCTTGTCTTTCGCTTCTTGCAACTCGTTTTCTTTAATAACCTCTTTGTAGCTGAACGGCGATTTTAAGCCTTCCGCTTCGGGCCCGGGGTCCAAAACGATATACGACGAAAAGTAGATAACCGCTTCAAGTTTTTTGGGCGCAACGTCCAAAATTGTGGAGATTTTTGAGGGAACGCCTCTGAAAAACCATATATGCGACACGGGAGCCGCAAGGGAGATATGCCCCATTCTTTCGCGCCTTACTCTCGCTTTTGTGACCTCAACGCCGCACTTGTCGCAAATCGTACCTTTGTACTTGATGCGCTTAAACTTACCGCAATGGCACTCGTAGTCCTTTGAAGGCCCGAATATTTTTTCGCAGAACAAACCGTCCCTCTCGGGCTTTTGGGTTCTGTAATTAATGGTTTCGGGCTTCGTAACCTCGCCTCTTGAGGCTTTTAAGATTGCCTCGGGTGTTGCTATAGCAAGCTGTATTGATGAAAATTTGTTGTTATCCTCTAACATTTTTTATTTTGGTTGCCTAAATGGGCGCGCGTTTTTTTTGCCCCGAAGGGCGGCATAATTATCCTTATTGTCGCTGATTAAAAATTGAACGGGTCGTCCTTGTCGTCGCCTGCCGGAGCGGAGAAGTCGCCGCTGCCGAAGTCGGGTAAATCGGCAAATGCGTCGTCGTCAAAGAGAGTGTCGGAGGGGTCAATCCGTCCGTCCGCGCCCTCGTCCGTTCCGAACAAGCCGCCGTCGCCGATTGCTGCAAAGTCGAACTCGTCGTTATGACCCGAGGTACCGTTAGGCATTAACTCCTCGTCGAACTCCTCGTCAATGTTGACCTCGTCGTGCGTGTCGCTGTACGGTTTTAAGTCGATGCAAAGACCGAACAATTCCTTTTGTAGCACCTTAAACGCCTCCGGCACACCCGGCTCGACCGAGTAGATGCCCTTAACGATATTGTCGTATACTTTAGTTCTGCCCAAGGAATCGTCCGATTTAACGGTAAGCATTTCCTGCAAGGTATGGGTTGCGCCGTAAGCCTGCAATGCCCAAACCTCCATTTCGCCGAATCTTTGTCCGCCGAACTGCGCTTTACCGCCCAAAGGCTGTTGCGTTACGAGCGAATAAGGGCCTACCGAACGGGCGTGGATTTTGTCGTCAACAAGGTGGATAAGCTTAAGCATATACATATATCCTACCGTTACCTTGTTTTCGAACGGCTCGCCCGTGCGACCGTCAAATAACTGAATTTTACCGGTATTATCCATACCTAATTCGTCAAATAAGCTTTTAATATCGTTCTCGTTCGCTCCGTCAAAAACGGGGGTTGCGACCTTCCAGCCGTTCAGTTTTGCGAGCAAGCCCAAGTGGACTTCCAAAACCTGACCGACGTTCATACGCGAAGGAACGCCCAACGGGTTTAACACGATTTCAAGCGGAGTTCCGTTCGAATCGAAAGGCATATCCTCAACGGGTAACACACGGCTGATAACGCCCTTGTTTCCGTGGCGTCCCGCCATTTTGTCGCCCACGCCGATTTTGCGCTTTTGCGCTACATATACTCTGACAAGCGACTTAACGCCGGCGTTCAGCTCGTCGCCCGCTTCGCGCGAGAAGGTTTGAACATCAACGACAATACCTTGCTCACCGTTAGGAACTTTCAACGAAACGTCACGCATTTCACGCGATTTCGCGCCGAAAATGGCTCTTAAAAGTCTTTCCTCAGCGGTTAAATCGGGGTCACCTTTAGGGGTAGTTTTACCGACAAGATAATCTCCCGAGCGGACTTCGGTACCCACTCTTACAATTCCGCGCTCGTCTAAGTGCGCAAACATATCCGCGCCGACGTTGGGGATATCGCGGGTGAATTCTTCCTCCTGTTGGTTTTTTAATATTCTGCACTCGATTTCGTACTTTTCGATATGGATTGAGGTGAATACGTCGTCTTGAACAAGCTTTTCGGAAATTAAAATAGCGTCCTCGTAGTTGTAACCCTCCCAGTTCATAAAGGCGATACGGATGTTACGCCCGAGTGAAAGCTCGCCGTTTTGGCACGAGTGTCCGTCGGCTAAAATCTCACCCTCTTTAACAACGTCGCCGGTTGAAACGGTCGGATGTTGGTTGATGCAAGTCGATTGGTTGGAACGGACAAACTTGTTAAGCTCGTACGAATCCTCCGTGCCGTCCTCGTTTTCAACGGTAATTAAATCCGCCGAAACGAACGAAACGGTACCGCCCTTACGCGCGATTATGCAAACGCCGCTGTCATAAGCAATACGGTGCTCGATGCCCGTTGCGACAAGAGGGGCTTCGGGCTTCAAAAGCGGAACGGCTTGACGTTGCATGTTCGAACCCATAAGGGCACGGGTTGCGTCATCGTTCTCAAGGAAAGGGATTAACGACGTCGCGATTGAAACGAGTTCTTGCGGCGAAACGTCGATATAATCAACCATCGTTTTGGGGAATTCGCGGATTAAGTCGCGGTGGCGGCAGGCGATACGCTCGCTTTTGAACGTCCCGTCCGCGTTAAGCGGCTCGTTTGCTTGCGCAATGTAGTACTTGTCCTCATCGAACGCGTCCAAATACACAACTTCTTCCGTAACTTTGCCGTTTATTTTATTAACCTTGCGGTAGGGCGCGGTTATAAAGCCGTACTCGTTAATTTTGGCGTACCCGGCAAGCGATGTGATAAGACCGATGTTCTGACCTTCGGGGGTTTCAATCGGGCACATTCTGCCGTAGTGGGTAGGGTGAATATCACGGACTTCGAAGCCG
>JAISKW010000165.1 GCA_031260775.1 Christensenellaceae bacterium | reverse complement strand
CGACAATTTCTTTGCCGCGCTCTCGCTTATTAAGGTTGAAGGGCGGTCGTTTTTTGATTATGTTCCCTACAAAACAATCGGAGTGGATGCAACGCCGCTTTGGGAACTTAGGTATAACGAACTGACCGATTCGGGTACCAAAAGTGGGCTTGTAATCCTTTGCAAGGACGACAGGAACGACGACAACGAGATTCCTTTCGGCAGTAAATTTACGCAAATTTACCGTTATTATGACGAAACGTTCGGCGACTACCGCGAGCAATACACCCCGATCAGAAGCCTTTGGCTCAATACGAATTCCAACGCGGAGTTGTTCGACGGGGTTGACAAAGAGGCGGAGTTTATCAAAGAAAATTGGAGCAAGTATTCTAAAATGGTAAGAGTGAATCAGTCGCAAAAAACAATGCAGTTAGGGAGCGCGAAGGGATTTTTGAACACGGCAATCGATTGGTCGCTGCTTAATGCCGCCGAAAACCTCAACCCTAAGCTTTTAGCGCATGAGGGCTTTGCCGAGAGGCTTGCGGTTATGCCGATATTCCAAGTGGATTTCGTAAATTCTTCAAAAAAGGATTTCAATAACAAGGTAAACGCCGTAATTTTAGATTTTAACAATAAGCTGTGCGCGGCATAGCGCGAACCTATGATGGAAAAGAAGAATGTGTTTAACAAAATCGGCGCGGCTTTTTCAAACATTGTAAAGTATTGGTCCTCGCCAAAGCCCGGCAATAACGTGCCGTATAAGGAAACCGTTGCCTACTCGGTAGGCGGTATCGGAGTCTACTTCATACAGCAAATGCTCGGGTATATGGCGTTCGCCGGCTCGTCGTTCGTGTTTGCGAACTGTTACGGAATACCGCCCGCTACGCTCATAATTTTGAGCGTCGTTTCAACGGCGGTCGGGCTGTTACTTGCTCCGTTAAAGTCTCTTTTAATCGACAATATGCGCTCTAAATACGGCAAGTTCCGTCCGTTTATCCTAATAGGCGGCTTGCCGACGGTGCTGTTTTCACTGCTTATTATCTTCCTTCCCGTGGACGGCGAGCCCGCGCTTATTTATTCGGCAATATTCGTCACCTTTACGCTTGTGACGTTCTTTAACGGACTGTTTTCGGTTGCGTTCAACTCGCTGCCGCAGGTAATGTCCTCGAACTCGCACGAACGGTCGTGGATATATACGATTTCAACCAATCTCTTTTCCTTTGCTCCAACCATTTGCGGAGTGCTATTACCGTTTATCGCCGGCGTTTTCAAAAGCGAAACTGACCCGAGCGGTTATGAAAATATTATGTTTTACCGCCTTTTGTTCCCGATTTTCGGCGCAATCGGAGTAACCGTCAGTTTGTTATGCTTCTTTTTAACAAAGGAAAGGTTGGTAGTTTCAAAGGAGTACGTTCCTCATATTAAGTTTTTAGAGGGCTTCGAAAAGGTCGCTAAAAACAAGTATTTTTGGCTGAATAATATCTCCGCATTTTTCGCTCCGCTTCGCGCACTCGTCAACGCTACAATAATGAATTTCCTCTTATTGTACGGGAGCTTGGGCGTTTTCGGTATGAATCGCGATGCCACAATGTCGCTGTTTGCCACGGTACTCGGCTTTGCATGGACGCCGGGACTGCTCCTTGCGCCGGTGTTTATTAAAAAGTTCGGCGCGCGGAAAATGAAACTTGCCTCGGCTTTCGGGTGCGCCGCAATGTCCGTCGCTATGCTTTTCTGCTTTCTATTGCCCTCGCCGCCTTTCTTTTTGTTTATTGCAATACAAATGGTTTGGAACTTCTCGGCGAGCATTTCGATGATTCTTGACCCCACCATAAACGCCGACGTTTTGGACTATCAGCAATACAAAACGGGCGACCGTCTTGACGGCTACATCAGCCAAACGGGAGGTATGCTAACCTCTATTGTCGGCATCGCAACAAGCGCAATCCCTACCGCGTTATACGCCATGTTCGGCGCAAAGGACGGCAACTATAAATCCCTCGCCGAGGGAAGCAACACCGCATTCGGCAACTTCGTCTATTTGGAAATCGGCGACAATTTGCGCGGTATAATCGTCGCGTTTTGTCTTGTAGGGGCAATCGGCGCGGCTTTAACCGCGGTACCGTTCTTTTGGTACGACCTAAACGGCTCCAAGCACCGCAATATGGTAAAGGTTCTTAAAATAAGAGCAATGTTTGCCGACAACACTTTGGGGGTTCTCAGCGACACTCAACTTGCCGAAACGCTCAATTTAATCAACGAGGAGCGCGCGGTTTTGAACGAAACCGTCGGGCAAGGCACTGATAAAAAGAGCATTAAACTTTACAAGGACAGCTTAGAACGCAAGGAAAGCGCGCAAATTACCTTAGGCGAGGTTTACAAATTCGAGTCCGCCGAATATGTTTCAAAGGTCGAACAAGCCTCCGCGATTATCGCCGAAAGGGACCCCGTTGCCGCATCTCCTCCCGATTTTGAACGCTACAAAACTCTCACCGAAAGCCACAAAAACATCGCAAGCAGCGGTGATAAAACTCAAATTAAACTGCTGAAAGGCGAAATCAAGGCACTTGAAACTGCAATCTCAGTTTACAACAAAACGAATAAAGAGTACCTTGCGGCGGTTAAATTATTGTCCGAAAAAGAATCCTACTCACAATTCGACATCCTCACAGAACGATTCGAAAGGTTGTGATATTCTGCGCCCTCGCACGGCAACAAATCACACGGAAAAAATCATAGAGATAAGCGCGGTGATGACCGCGCCGACAAGACAAGCGGAGGTTGCACGCTTCGCGCCGCCCTGTTTAATTGCATCGGGGAGAAGCTCGGCAACGGCGGTGGAAAGGAGCGTGCCGGCGCAGAGGGGATAGATAATAGAGAGGAGTTTTGTGTTGTCGGTGATAGCGGTAACGGGCCGTGCGGCGAAAATGATGACGGCGAAAATCACGCCGGTGAGCCCAGACAGAAACGCCGCGCAAATTGCGTGCCGCTTTTTGTATCCGCTTGTGAGGATGGAATTACCCACGGCAATGCCGGCAGGCAGGTTGTGAATGCCGATTGCAACGGCAAGCGGCAACCCGGCTTTTATGCCGGTTAAGCAAACCGTGTAAAGTGCTGCGCCCTCGAACGCGCCGTGAAAAGAGAAGGAAATTAAAGTGATTATTGCAACGAGAGGTATCTTTAACGAACCGTTTTCCTCCTTTGGCGGTTCTACGATGAAGTCGTGACAGCACGCCTCGGTATGAATGTGCGGTTCACCTTTCTTAGCGGCGAAAAGATGCACGATATAGTGCGCCGCAAAAACCAATGCCGCGCCGACGCAAAACATCAATGCGGATAGGATTTTGTTCCCCACGTCGAGCTCCGATAACGCCTCAACCGTCTCGGGCAGGAGGTCGGCAAGCGCGATTGCGAGCATACCGCCCGCGGCAAACCCGACAAATACGGATAAATGCTTGACATTGCCGCTTTTGCCTTTTGCCGCAATTATACCGCCTACCCCGGAAACGAGATAGGCGATAATTGTTATTATTAATGCCGCTACGGGAATCATTATTTTATATTTGGAGAGTTAAGTAACCGCTATAGGCAACGCATCAGTGTTACCTATTTATCTTAACGTTATCCTCCCCGAAAAAGCGTTTAAGCCTGTCCATACAGTTGTAAATTTTACCGATTTTTGTGCCGAATTCAAATGAAGAATCGCGCAAATCCTCCCTCGAACCCTTATATAGAATTATAAGCGGAGTGTTGCCCTTGTATTCCGAAGCGATTTCGGAAATGCGAGAAAAATGTTGCTCGTTTTCATCCGTAATTCTAACCCATAATTCCTTATTGTCAACGACTTCCTCGGGCGGTACAAAGTCGGTTTCGCGCGGAGCGTCCGCCTCGCGTATTGAAAAAATTGTAACCTCCGGCGGATTATCGTCCTTAATCTGAAGCCTACCTCTGATAATTACAACCTTATCCTTGACAAAGCACGCCTCGTTTTTCTTGTCGGTTAAAACCTTGTTGAAAGCACGGCACGGGATTTTCCCGAACACATCCTCAATAACAAGAACAGCAAACTTGTTGTCGGGGTTGTTCTTGGGGCGTTTCAATTCGATGCTGTTGATTATCCCTCCGAAAACGACGTCCTTACCTTGTTTCAAATCGTCAAGCGAAAATTTTGCGTTGTCTTTGATTTCGCTTTCCTCCTCCGCCGAGTCCTCCTCACTTTCCGAATCGGGAGAATCAGTAACCGGAAGCATTCCCGTGTTGAACGAAAGGTTTAGGAAGTCTTTCTTGAAATCGCTCAAAGGGTGTCCCGAAACGTATATTCCGAGAACCTCTTTCTCGTTTGATAACTTTGTTAGGTTGTCATCCTCGGGGTACTCGAAGTAGGGAAATTTCTCCTCTCCGCTTTTAGTGGTGTCCTCGAAGATAGAGAACATATCGTACTGATTTTCGTCCTTGTTTTTTTGAAGCGCGTCGATTTTTGCGATTATTTTTTCAAAATTATTAAGAAGCGTTCTGCGCGTTTTTTTCGTAAAATCAAACGCGCCGCCCTTGATAAGGCTTTCCATCATCCGTTTGTTAATGGTAGTCGTACCCATGCGTTCTAAAAAGTCGTAAATGCCGAGGAAATCCCCCTTTCCCCTCTCGCTGATAATTTTATCAACCGCCGCCTCACCGACGTTCTTAATGCCGGCTAAGCCGAAGCGGATGCCGTCTTTACCTTCCGGGGCAAATTTCACATCGGACTTATTTACGTCGGGTGGCAACATACTTATGCCTTTGTCGCTTGCAAACTGCAAGTACTTGCTCGCTTCCTCCGCTTTGCTTATTCGGTTGTTGATAACGGCGGTCATGAACTCTAAGTTGTAATACCGTCTTAAAAATGCCGTTTCGTAGCTTAGCACCGCGTACGCCGCCGCGTGCGATTTGTTGAACGCATACGAGGCGAATTTCTCCATTTTGTCGAAAATGAGTGTCGCAAGCCCTGCCGAAATACCGTTTGCGGCGCATCCGTTTTGGAACTTCTCGCGCTGATACGCCATAAGGTCTTTCTTCTTTTTCGCAATTACCTTACGGAATTTATCCGCCTCGGTCATAGTGTAGCCGGCAAGAACCTGTGTAATTTTCATACACTGCTCCTGATAGACGATAACGCCGTAGGTAACGTCCAAAATGCCGCGCAAAAGCTCGTGGTCGTACTTGATGCCCGCGGGGTTTTTGCGGTTTTCCAAAAACTCGGGGATGTAGTCCATAGGCCCGGGGCGGTAGAGTGAGATGCCGGCGATAATATCCTCCATTCGTTCGGGTCGGAAGCTTTTTACGAACTTTTTCATTCCCCCGCCTTCGAGCTGGAAGATTGCATCGGTGTCGCCGCTTGCGATTTGCGCAAAAACCTCGGGGTCGTTGTAACCTAATTTAGAAAAATCGACGTCAACGCCGTACCGTTTCTTGATAAAATCAAAGGCAAGTTTGCAGTCGGTGAGGGTTATAAGGGCTAAAAAGTCCATTTTAACAAGCCCTATCGCCTCCGCCTGATTCTTTGCGTACTGAGTGGTAACGTCCTCGCCGTTTTTAGCAAGAGGGCACGAGTCGAGTGCCGGGTCGCGGTAAATTACAACGCCCGCCGCATGCACCGACGTGTTACGCGGGAAACCCTCAACTTTGGCGGCGATTTCGAACACCTTTTTGTAAACGGGACTGTCCTCGAACAAATCCCATAGCTCCTTAGCAATGTCGGGGCGGTTTAAGATATCCTTCAAATGCCGCTGAACCTCCTCCTTTTCGCCGCTCGGTTTTGTTACGGTATCTTTCGGCGCAAGCGACTGTTCGGCAAGCTTTGTGAGCTTGGACGTTTCGGAATACGGCACGCTGAAAACGCGCGCAACGTCTTTGATTGCGGCTTTCGCTTGCAGCGTTCCGAATGTGATAATTTGGCTTATTCTGTCCGCGCCGTACTTTTGCTTGACATATTCGATGACCTCCTCGCGGCGGTCCGTGCAAAAATCCAAGTCAAAATCGGGCATATCGGGGCGACCGCGGTTCAAAAATCTTTCGAAAATTAAATCGTATTGCAGTGGCTCAACGTTTGTTATTCCTATTGCGTACGCGATTATCGAGCCGACTCCCGAGCCGCGCCCTGCGCCTACGGGAATATCGTTCTGCTTTGCCCAGTGGATAAAATCCCACACAACAAGATAGTACTCGGCAAAGTGAAGCTCGATAATTACGCTTAACTCCTCCTCGGCGCGCGCTTTAACAATATCGCTTAATTCGCCGTATCGGCGGGATAGCCCCGCGTATGAGAGTTGCCTCAGGTACTCGTCGGCATTCAAGCCATTCGGACACTCGTAGTGCGGAATTTGGTATACCTTTTGCGGGTCTGTGTTGTTGACGGTTACAAAGTTAAAATCGCATTTGTCCGCAATTTCTTCGGTTGAGGAGACAGCCTCCGTCCATTCTTCAGACGATAGCATCGAGAATGTCTTGCGCATTTCCTCGGTGGTTTTGTAGTAAAATTCGTCGGTTTCGAAGCGCATACGGTTGGTGTCGTCGTATTTCGCCTGCGTTTGGATGCAGAGCATTACGTCCTGCATTTCGCTGTCCGCTTTGTTTACGTAATGGATATCGTTCGTGGCTACAATTTTTACGCCGACCGCGCGCGCCACATTGATTAAAGGACGGATAACCTTTTTTTCCTCCAAAATGCCGTGGTTTTGAATTTCGATGTAAAAGTTTTCCGCGCCGAAAATATCCTTTAACAGCTCCGCGTATTCGCAAGCCGATGCGAAAGCTTCTTCTTTGCGCTTTTCGCGCTCGCCCTCGCCGAGCATCTCCTCGGGGTCGAAACGTTCCGACAACCGTTGCGGAATTTCGCCTGCAAGGCATGCGGAGAGGCAAATTAAACCCTCCGAATATTTCCTTAAAATTTCGGGGTCAACGCGCGGCTTGTAGTAGAAGCCCTCCGTCCAACCGATTGAGGAAATCCGCGACAAGTTTTTGTAGCCGGTTTCGTTTTTTGCAAGCAAGATGAGGTGACTGTACCGTTTTTCGTCAATCCGCGCGCTTTTATCGAAACGGTTTGCGCAGGTGTATACCTCGCAACCGATAATCGGCTTTATTGGTTTGCCTTGGCAGAAATTCCAAAAATCGTAGGCACAGTACATATTGCCGTGGTCGGTAACCGCCACTGCCTTTGCGCCGTCGGAAATTGCTTTGTTAATTAAGTTTTTGTACCCCGCCGCCCCGTCAAGGAGGCTGAACTCGGTATGATTGTGCAAATGAATCATTAAGAACCGTTATTTTACTATTTCGAAGCCCGCCTTGTCCACAACCTTGCTAATACCTTCTTCCGAAATAACGCTCTCGTCATACTCCACAACCGCTGATTTTTGGGGGAAGCTAACCCTCGCGCTTTTGATTCCCGCCGCTCTTTTTAATGCCGATTCTAACCCCGCAGCGCACCCGTTGCAGGACATTCCGCTAATTACAAATTCTTTGTTTGCCATACCCTTTTATTATAACGCATTTCCTTAAATAGGTGGTATGCCGCATTTCCGTTTGACATTATCCGCTTGTTACAAAAAAGGCACCCTTATGAGTTTTTCGGGTAAAGGACAGCAAATAATACAGCCGCAAAGACAGCGCGATTGACTCGGTAACGAGGGTCAGCAAAATTAAACTTGCGGGAGTAATCCGCCCGAAAACCGCAAGGATTCCTATACCGAAAAGGTGAAAAACAGCGGCGCAAACTACCGAGGAATTCGCCTTGTGCGACAGCCCTAACGGCGATAATGCGGGGTAGCCCAAAAGATAATACGGCAAGGCGATTATCACCGACGGTATGCAAAGCCGCAAAAGCGGTACTGCCGCCGCGTATCCCTCTCCGGCGATTATTCGAATGATGAGCGGAGCTAAAAAGTATAGTAAAGTCGCCACAACAAGCGATAACGGGATACTGAACAGCAATAATATGCGAAGTGCCTTAAAGTTTTTACTTCGCACCATATACGGGAACAGGCTGTCGGACAGCGGCGCATACGCGCCCTTTATTGAGCCTGCAACCGAAACGGCAATGCCGAAAAGCCCTGCCTGAATAGGCGAAAACAGACCTATTACAAACGCGTTCGTATTGGTATAAGCGGCAATTGCAAAGCGGGAATAAAAGTATTTCGCGCTGTCTTTAATCGCCCCGATGATATGCGTAAACGGCGGGATTTTGAGTTTGATTTTCTGCAGGAAAATAATTTCACTCCACGCCATAACCGCGCCTAAAATTTCGCCGCCGGCGTTAAATGCGGGCAGCAGAATTAAGTCCTTAGGTTCTTTGATAAAAACGAAGACGAGCGCGGTTGCGGTGCCTCGTGCAAGGAGATATCGGAGTGCAACGCCCTGCATACGCTCTAAGCCGCGGTAAAAGAAGTCGGGAGCTAAAGAGGTGAACGCGACGGCGGCGACGGATAAAAACGCGTACCAAAAGTTTTTTTGAAGCGCGGGAACGATAAAGCAAAGCAGCCCGGCTATTGCAATACTCACAACGGAAATAAGAAGCTTTGCGCATGTCACGGAGCAAAGGACGTTACTCAACGCCTCCTTGTTGCTTTGCTGCTCGGTTACGGCTTTTGTTGCGGACAAAATGAATCCGAAATCGATAAACAGCACGAAGTAAGCGGTAAAGCCGTTAACGAAGGTGTAAGTGCCGTAGGTTTCAACGCCTAACACCCTTGTGATATACGGCACGGTGAAAAGCGGCAGAATTACCCCCGAAAGCTTGAGTACATATAGCCATATTGTCGATGATAAAAAGCCGCCCTTATTCCGCACACGGTTAGTTTGTGCAACTTGCAGCATTGCATAATTAACGCGTTATTTTGTCACCTTGCGCGGAGTCGCAGGGTTCAATCCTTATAAAAATGGATTCTGCGCGAAGTCGCAGAATGACAATGCAGTTCTCCTGTCCGTAAATTACCCGCATATTTACTTTTTCCGTATAAAATATATACTTAATGGATAATGTGTTCAATCATAGGATACGAAGGAAACGACGTAACGCTGCAGGAAATCAATGCCGCGTTCGATAAAACTTACGGCAGAGGTCCCGACGCCCGGTACATCGAAACCGTTAAGGGCGGCTATATCGGCTTTAACCGTTTGGCTATTATGGGCTTATCCTCCTTGGGTATGCAGCCGTTCTCGCTAAAGGGGAACCTGTCCGTTTGCAACGGCGAGGTTTACCGCTTCCATATCTTCCGCGACAAACTCATAGAGGACGGCTACTCATTCCGTTCGAACTCCGATTGCGAGGTCATTTTGCCCCTCTACGAGGAATACGGCGTTGAAATGTTCAAAATGCTCGATGCGGAATTCGCAATCGTCATCTACGACCGCCGCTCGCAAAAAATGGTTGCCGCGCGCGACCCAATCGGCATCCGTCCGCTTTTTTACGGATATTCGAAATCGGGCAAAATTATGTTCGCCTCCGAAGCAAAGGTTATTTTGTCCTTGACCGACAACGTAAAGCCTTTCCCTCCCGGTCACTACTATAAGGACGGCGAATTCGTCTGCTACAACAACATCTCCGAGGTTGCGGCGTACAACAAGGACAACCACGCCGTAATTTACAAAAAAATCAACAAACTCTTAACCGAGGGCGTTTTGAAGCGTTTGGAAGCCGATACCCCCGTAGGCTTTTTGCTTTCGGGAGGGTTGGACAGTTCGCTTGTTTGCGCAATCGCCGCCAAATACTACAAGGAAACTAACGGCAAAAAAATCCGTACGTTCGGCGTGGGTATGACCACCGACGCGATTGACCTCAAATACGCCAAAATCGTTGCCGATTATATCGAAAGCGACCATACCGAAATCTACATCGATAAAGATATCGTTCTGAAAAGCCTTGAAAAAGTCATTTATACCCTCGAAACGTACGATATTACCACAATCCGTGCATCTATGGGTATGTACCTTATCTGCAAGGAAATTCACGAAAAAACCGACATCCGAGTGCTTTTGACCGGCGAAATCAGCGACGAGCTTTTCGGATATAAATATACCGATTACGCCCCCAACGCCGAGGAGTTCCAAAAGGAATCGGCAAAGCGAATCCGCGAACTTTATATGTACGACGTTTTGCGCGCCGACCGCTGCATTTCGTCAAACTCAATCGAAGCGCGCGTGCCGTTCGGCGATATAGCGTTTGTGGAGTATGTAATGAGCATTGACCCCACAAAAAAACTCAACACATACAATATGGGGAAATATCTCCTGCGTAAGGCGTTCGAGGGGGATAAGCACGGCGATTATTTGCCGACCGAAATCCTGTACCGCCAAAAGGCGGCGTTCTCCGATGCCGTGGGGCACTCGCTTGTGGACTATCTGAAGGAATACGCCGAAGCGCAGTATACCGATAAGGAATTCAAACAAAAGGCGGCAAAATATACGCACGCAACACCGTTTACTAAGGAAAGCCTCCTATACCGCGAAATATTCGAAAAATATTACCCCGGGCATGCCGATTTAGTTGACGATTTTTGGATGCCCAACAAAACGTGGGAAAACTGCAATGTTAACGACCCCTCCGCGCGCGTACTTAAAAACTACGGCGATTCGGGTAAATAAACTAAACTGTTCTCAAGTTGCAAAATAGCGTAAAATTTTAATTGTAAATGCATCTGATAATCACAAACGGATATGAGGAAATGAGCGAAGTAGGCGCGCTTATTTTTCTGGAAACGCTATTGAAAAAGCCGAACTCACGCTTAGGACTCGCCACCGGCAGCACGCCGCTCGGGCTTTATAAAAAACTGACCGAGTACTACAAAAGCGGATTTGTTTCGTTCAAAAATGCCGAAAGCATTAATCTTGACGAGTATGTAGGCTTGCCCGAGGGGCATTCGCAAAGCTATCGCCTGTTTATGAAAGAAAACCTTTTTTCGAAGGTTGATATCGACTTAAAAAACACCTATTTCCCCGATGCAAACGCAAATGACTTGGACAAATCCTCAAAGGAATACAGCGAATTTCTTAAAAAGAAACCTCAGGACATTCAGCTTTTAGGTTTAGGCAATAACGGTCATATCGGTTTTAACGAGCCGGGCACACCGTTTGACAGCGTAACGCACAAGGTTGCGCTCACGAAAAGCACCATAATGGCGAACGCACGGTTCTTCAGTTCCGAAAAGGAGGTTCCCTCCGAGGCGGTCACAATGGGGATTATGGACATTTTCCGCGCCGAAAAAATAGTTCTCCTCGCAAGCGGAGTAGGCAAAGCGAACGCGGTTAAGGAGCTTGTCAACGACGAACCCGACACGAAATGCCCCGCAAGCGCGCTGAAATATCACAGGGATTTAACCGTAATCCTCGATACCGCCGCGGCATCCCTTTTGTAAATACATAAATGGCAGTAGTTAAACCCAGAATAACTAAAATACGGCGAACCGTTTTTACGGAGGTAGCCCGTTTAGCGTACGAGGGCGGCGATTATTCCCGCATCGAAAATCTGCCGTACAAGATTCTTCCCGGAGAAACCGAGTCGTACCGCGACAGTATCTTCTTAGAGCGCGCGATTATCGCCGAGCGTATCCGCCTTGCAATGGGCTTGCCCGCGCGCGGTTATACGACGTACGCCCCCGTATCGGACGGCGTCAACGAAAGCGCGATTGCCAATAAATTCTACGACCCCCCACTTGTTAACATTATCAAGTTTGCGTGCAATAGGTGCCCCGAAAAGACCGTTACGGTTACCGATGCGTGCCGAAACTGTTTAGCCCGTTCGTGCGAAGCGGTGTGTCCTGCGGACGCCGTTTCGACAAAAGATAAAAAAGCCGTTATTGACGAAGCGAAGTGCATTAAGTGCGGCAAGTGCGTTTCGGCTTGCGCGTACCATGCAATCATCAAACAAGAACGCCCTTGCGCCGCCTCATGCGGAGTGAACGCGATGAAAAGTGACGACAAGGGTCGTGCCAGTATCGACAGAACAAAATGCGTGTCGTGCGGTATGTGCATAGTCAACTGCCCGTTCGGCGCGATAGCCGATAAGGGGCAAATTTTTCAGCTAATCCACGCAATCAAGTCGGGCGTTGCGGTTTACGCGGCGGTAGCTCCGTCGTTCGTAGGACAATATCGATTGGGTGCGGACTTCAGAAAGCTCCGCACGGCTCTGAAAATATTAGGTTTTAAGGATGCGTTAAAGGTTGCGGTCGGCGCGGACTTATCCGCAGTTGACGAGGCGGAGAGATTCATTAAAGAGGTTCCGGACGAAATTCCGTTTATGGCAACCTCGTGCTGCCCGGCATGGGCGTCTATGGCGCGGAAGAACTTTCCCGAAATTGAAAACACAATTTCGATGTCCTTAACCCCTATGGTCATAACGGCGCGGCTTTTGAAAAAGAAGTTCCCCGATTGTAAGGTTGTATTTGTCGGGCCGTGTTCGGCAAAGAAGCTTGAGGCAAGCCGTGCAAGCGTGCGGAGCGACGTTGATTTCGTTTTGACGTTCGAGGAGCTTTTGGGGATGATGGACGCATGCGGCATTATCGATACAAGCGCGCTTGAACCCGAAACCGAGGAACAAATTTTCCCGGCGTCGCAAGGCGGCAAAGCGTTTGCAAAAAGCGGCAAAGTCGCCGATGCGATTATCGAAGTGATTAAAGCAAAACACCCGACGCGCGGAATAAAAACAGCGCGTGCCGAAGGGCTTGCGGAGTGTAAAAAACTCTTGTTTATGGCAAAAGCCGGCAAGTATAACGGCTACCTTTTGGAGGGTATGGCGTGCCCCGGCGGATGCTTAGGCGGCGCGGGAGTAATAGCCACGGTTGAAAAATCCTCCGTAATGCTGCAAAAATATTGCGATGAGGAAGAAATGAAAATTGCGAGCGAAAACCCGCTCGTATCAAATTTGGATAACTTAGACTAACTTTGAAATGAAAATTGAAATTGGCAGAACCGCAGCCGTTATCAATCTGGCTGCAATCAGAGAAAACGTTAAAAACGCACAATTACGCGCGGGCGGCAAGGGAATAATCGCCATAATCAAGGCGGACGGCTACGGACACGGCAGCGTTCAGGTAGGACGTGCAATCGAGGACTTAGTCCACGGCTTCGGCGTTGCAATCGTAGAGGAGGGCGTAACTCTCCGCAAAGCCGGCATCAAAAAACCCATTCTCATTTTGGGAAACCCCCACCCGTCGGTCTTAGAAGACATTTTTACATACGGTCTTACCCCTTCTGTTTCGACCCTAAGCATCGCGCTTAAGCTAAACAATATCGCGTTCGAAAAAAGGGTTAGGCTACCCGTTCACCTCGGTTTGGATACCGGTATGGGGAGAATTGGCTTTCAGTGGTCACAAAAAGACGAACTGCTTGCGGCGGCAAAGCAGCCCGAACTTATAGCGGACACGCTCTGTTCACACTTCGCTTGTGCGGACGAGGCCGATAAATCGCACGCGAAAGAACAGCTTAACCGTTTCATAAAATTCGATGAATTTCTAAAATCGAACGGCGTTAACGCGGATTACCGCCACACCGCCAACAGCGCGGGGATTATCGACGGGCATTTAATTTACACCGACCCCGCACTCCCGAAATTCGATTTTGTGCGCGAAGGGATTATGCTTTACGGGTTAACGCCCTCGAACGAGGTTGATAAAACGTTTCCCCTAAAGCCCGCATTGTCGTGGCTTGCGACCGTTTCAAACGTCAAAGAAATCAACCCCGGCGACACCGTCAGCTACGGCGCAAGCTTCCGCGCTCATATGAAAACGATTGTTGCAACAATCCCCGTCGGGTACGCCGACGGATATCCGCGGGCATTATCTAACAAGGGCAAGGTAATTATCGGCGGCAAGTATGCCCGTATTATCGGGCGCGTTTGCATGGACCAGTTTATGGTGGACGTCACGGATATCCCCAACGTTTGCACGGACTCAATCGCAACCCTCGTCGGTACCGACGGCTATTGCACAATAACCGCCGAATATATGGGCGACAACGCCCACTCCTTTAACTACGAGTTCGTATGCGGCATCGCTCCGCGTGTGCCGCGGATATATGTCGGCGTATAAGAATTAATTCTTTTTTTGCGCGTATTACTGTAAAATATAAGGGTGATTGAAATCCGGGACGTTACAAAGGTATACGGCAAGGAAGTGCAGACCGACGCGCTCCGAGGGGTTTCTTTGAGCTTTCCCGACAAGGGGCTTGTTTTTATCGTAGGCAAAAGCGGCTCGGGCAAAACGACGCTCTTAAACTTAATTGCAAAATTAGACGCGCCTACAAGCGGCACAATCACAATCGACGGCAAAACCGACTTCACTCCGTCGGAGGAGGATGCGTTCCGCAACCGCGGAGTAGGCGTAATATTCCAAGAACTCAACCTTTTGACGGACTTTACAACCGCCGAAAACATCGCGCTCCCTCAAAAAATTTCGGGTCAAGCCCTGTCGAACGGGCAAATCGACGCGCTATTGGATAAGGTCGGCATAAAGTCATTCAAAAACACGCCCGTGACGCGCTTGTCGGTAGGACAAAAACAGCGCGTTGCAATCGCGAGAGTTTTGGCAAAGGATGCAAAAATTATCCTTGCAGACGAGCCGACAGGCAGCTTAGACGCCGCCAACGGCAAGCAGATTTTCGATATTTTCAAAGCGGTCAGCCGCGAAAAACTCGTAATCATCATCACCCACGACAAGGAAAACGCTCTCGAATACGCCGATAGAATTATCGAAATTCAGAGCGGGACGGTCGCCTCCGACCGTATACGTAACGCGGAATTTCAAGACGGCGTTACGCAAGACAGAAGCGGAATATTTATTCCGCTCGGGCAAAAATTCTCCGCCGAACTCGCGGCGGCACTCAACGGATTAAACGCCGAAAAGCCGAAACCGATATCCTTCCGCGCGGGGCAAAAATTTGAGCCGTTCGTTGCCGAGGAGTGTGAATCGGGCGGAAACGGCTACTCGATAGACAGCTTAAAAACGCATCTTCCCGTCGAAGTATTAAAGCGGTTTACGTTTTCAAAAATCAAAAACACAAAAGCGCGGTTCGTTGCGGCATTAGTTGTTATCGCAATATCTTTGACGGTTTTCGGCATATCTCTCGCGTTTTCGTCGTACAATTTGGGGCTTATCGGCGCGGAGTACTTCGACGAAGGAGACAGGGGCATTTTCGTAAACAAGGGCGAATACCTTCCCCCGTTCGACTACTTTGACCGCAACGAAACGCCTATGACCTCCGCCGATTTAGCCTATTTTAACGGCGCGCCCGAGGGCATTCCGTACGACGTCGTTTACTCGGTACCGAACGATGCGCTTTGCTTTAACCCGTCGCTAAAAGGGAAACACGAAACGTCCTCAGGCGGCTATTATGTTACGGCGTCGCCTAAAGCCTTTATCGAAACCTCCGCCGCGGGTCTTAAGGGCTACGGTTTTTCAATTACCGGCGAGTTCCCTTCATCGCAAAACGAGGTTGCTATTACCGACTATGCCGCATTCGTAATGACACACTTTGCGGGCGCGGTAACGGAGGGCGGCACGGCGGTTTACGGCGTGGAACCGACCGGATTAATCGGGCTTACAATCGACTTCGATTTCCTGGATTTGACCGTTACGGGCATCGTAAACACCGGCTTTGAGGAGTACAAAGACGTAATTACAATGTCAAAAGCCGCTCTCAATAATTCGGATGAAAAAACGTGTTTGGAGGTTGAAAGCAACCTTTATAACTATTGGAACGCATTATTTTTCCCAAAAGGCGCGCACGAATTTGTCTATACCGAAGCTATTATTAACTCCGTACCGCCGACCGTTCCTGCTGAAACGGTTGTGAAATTCGACACTGCCGCCGCAATTTTCGCCGTGCATTTTGTAACCCCCGAAGACAAAGATGACATACGGGAGCTTATTAATTTTATTGACGCAAAAGGGTATTATTACTCCGAAACGTTTGCGGATTTGGTTTACCTGACGTATAACGACCTTTCGATTTACGGAAAGGTGTTCGCGTATATTAGCATTCTGCTTGCCGTTACCGCCGCGTTGTTCGTTGTGGAATATATGCTTTCATCCTTAAAGGATAGGCAATCCGAGCTTGGTATTATGCGTGCAATGGGCGTGAAAAGCGCGGATTTAACGCTCATATTTGTGATAATCGGCGGCGTGATTTTGCTTATTTCCGCAGTTCTTCAAACAGCATTTTTGAGCGGTACAATTGCAATACTTAACGCGGCATTGCGCCCGTCGCTCGCGATAAAATACGGCACGACGCTGACAAGCCATATCCGTCCGCTCGTGTTTACCGCCGCGCCGTTCCTTTGGTCGTATCTTTTACTTTTCGGAATTTTGGCGGTTTCCGTCATTATTCCGTCAATAATACTTGCAAAATATAAGCCGATAAAGCTTATAAAAGGCGGCAATTAGCCGCACAAATTTTATTACATATATGAAACTTGGCATTGTAGGACTACCGAACGTGGGGAAAAGTACGCTTTTCAACGCAATCACAAGCGCGGGCGCGGAGAGCGCAAACTACCCGTTTTGCACAATCGAACCGAATGTGGGCGTCGTTTCCGTGCCCGACGAAAGGCTTTATAAATTGGGAGCATTGTACGATTGCAAAAAAATCGTGCATACCGCAATCGAGTTTGTAGATATAGCGGGGCTTGTTAAGGGCGCAAGCCGCGGTGAAGGCTTAGGCAATAAATTCCTCTCCCATATTCGCGAGTGCGACGCAATCGTGCATGTCGTGAGGTGCTTCGAGGACGAAAATATCATCCACGTATCGGGCAAAATCGACCCGATAGACGACATCAAAACTATCAATTTGGAGCTCATAATTGCTGATATCGAGACCCTGAACCGCCGTATTGACGGCGCACGCGTAAAGGCGCGCGGCGATAAGAAATATCTGTCTGATATCGAAATTTACGAAAGGGTTCTTAAAGCATTGGAGGCGGAACTGCCTGCACGCAGCGTAAAACTCTCGCCCGAGGAGCAGGACGTTTTGGACGGCGCGTATCTGTTGACGTCAAAAAAAGTGATTTATTGTGCCAACATTTCGGACGGGCAGGACGCGAATGACAAGAACGTTCGGGCGGTTAAGAATTTCGCCGCCGCCGACAAGGGTGAAACGGTCATTATTTGCTCTCAGTTAGAGTCCGACCTCGCCGCTATGGACGAGGACGAGCGCAAGGCGTTTATCGAAGAACTCGGCGTTGAGAGTACGGGACTTTCGCAATTAATCCAAACATCCTACAGCATCTTAGGCTTAATGAGCTTTTTAACCGCAGGCGAAAAGGAAACGCGCGCTTGGACTATCAAAAAGGGCTTCAAAGCTCCTCAAGCCGCCGGCAAAATTCATACGGATTTCGAAAAGGGATTCATCCGTGCCGAGGTCATAAATTGCGACGTTTTGCTCGAATGCGGCTCATTTAATAAAGCGAAGGAGTTAGGCAAGGTCAGGAGCGAGGGCAAGGACTACGTCGTTCAGGACGGCGACGTAATGTTGTTCAGATTTAATGTGTAGTATGGGCGATATTATAAGCGTAAAAGCGACGACGGAATACAATGTGTATTCGGGAAAGAATATTTTACAAAGCATAGGCGGGCTTGCAAGAGAAAGCTTTCGCACGGCGTTTAAGCTCGGCGTAATTTCGGACGGAAACGTCGCACCGCTTTATGCGGATTCGGTTTGCCAAACGCTCCGCACGGCGGGGTTTACGGTGTACTTAATCGTCGTGCCGTCGGGCGAGGAAGCTAAAAGTCTGAAAATTTACGGAGACGTGCTGAACAAGCTTGTGGAATACGGCTTTACGCGTGCGGACGCAATAATCGGTCTGGGCGGCGGCGTGGTAGGCGATTTGACGGGCTTTGTCGCCGCTACGTTCTTGCGCGGGATTGCGTACGCGAACGTGCCGACAACGCTTCTTTCTATAGTCGATAGCTCTTTAGGCGGCAAAACGGGCATAAATTTACCGGGTGGAAAAAACCTTTGCGGCGCGTTTAAGCAACCCGCGTTTGTTTTAAGCGATTACGCTCTGTTGAAAACGCTTCCCCCGGCGGAAGTAAAAAGCGGCAACGGCGAAGTCGTTAAATACGCATTATTAAAGGGCGGCGATTTTTATAAAAATCTACTCGCGGGCGGAAACGCGGACGCGTTTTTAACCGACTGCATAAAATACAAGGCGGATATTGTTTCGGAGGACGAATTCGAAACGAAGGGCAAAAGAATTTTTTTGAACTTAGGACATACCGTGGCGCATGCTTTGGAGAAGCTTTCAAATTTTACAATTCCGCACGGAAACGCAGTTGCGACCGGGCTTATTTACGCCGCAAGAATTTCGGAGCATTACGGCATTTTAAGCAACGCCGATGCAAATGCGGTCGAAAAATATATTTTGTCGCAAGGATACGAAAAGAATTACGGTTACAGCTTCAAAACACTCGCGCAGAACGCGTTAAGCGATAAAAAAACCTCGCAGGATTCAATTTCGCTCGTTTTATTGCACGGCATCGGCAAGCCCGTTGTTTACAAAATTAAAACAGCCGAATTCCTCGCCCTGCCGCTATAATAAATCGGTTAACCCTAATTTTTTGAAGCAATTTTTTGCGTCCTCGATAAGGTTTGCGCCGGATATGCCTAATTCGTCGGGATAGCTCAAAACGACGGAGGTCGTCGAGGTGTCAAGCAAGCTCTTAATTTCCTTGCTTGTTAGCGAATAGCCGTAATTTTCCGACCAAAACCCCTCCAATTCCTCGGTAATTTCGCGCAGTCGAAAGTGCATCCGTCGCAAAAACGCGACGTTTGTCATTGGAAAAAATAGATTTCTTATATCCAACCGCTCGTTTTCGTGCTTCAAATTGAAATAGGTCAAAATCGTTTGGTGTTTGCAGTACGAGGCGGCAAAAAGCTTTAGTATCACCTTGTATCCCGCCGATTCGAAATGCTCAATCAAGGACAAACAAATCACGCCTTTATGATAAAACTGCTGCTTTGTATATGTGCCAAGCTGCGAAACGTTAAAATAAATTGTGATATATTCGGTATTTTTGAACTCGGTATACTCGGTGTTTATCATTTGCAACGGATAGCCGATTAGATAATTAGGTATATGCGGGATGTAGCCGACTTTCGAAACCACTTGCTTGCCGATTTTCTTTTTCTCCAATATTGACTCGTCTAAGTCGTCCTTTAGCTTCAAAAGCTCGTTGAACCTATCGGAATAATCACCGTACAAGCACAACTGCACCGCCTCCTCGTAGGAGTCGGTACCGCTCCACTCGCTCCCTTGCGCATCGCTGCTAAGGTGTGACGTTATGCGACCGTTGTGAACGCCGTTTGTTAAGTACTCGCAGTACTCCGACAGCGAATTAAAGTTATATTCAACGATTTGCTTATCGCCTTTGTAATAAACCTCTTTCACTATTTCAAAACGCTAATCAACGTCTTTGTCGCTATATAATAGGGGTTAGCAGAGTACAAATACGAGCTGTGGATTTTGCCCGCGTTTTGCTTATCAAGCGCATCTAAGCCCCCGATAAGTTTGGTTACGGTATCCTTACCCAGCCCTTCGAATAAATTGCCGCGCACGGCATCGGCTACCGTGAACGCGCCGTCGCTTTGCCTTAATACCGTTAGAGTCGCGAGGATTCCGCGCGTTGAGATTATGATATGAATGCGCGAGCTTTGTATAACGTCCCTTAGCCCCCAGCAAAACGACAGTAAAAATGCGTCGTCTATGAGGTTTTTTTCAAGGGTGTAGTCGTAATTCCACTCAATAACCATAAAGCGGTCGAGCGTGGCAGCGTCAAGCGCGTTTCTGCCGCAGTACTCGCGGCTTGCGCCGTTGCCGTAGGTGTTGCCGGCGGCTACCATTTTGAAGTCCTTGTGCATCTGCACCGGCGTTGTAAACCCCGGGAACGCCATATATCCTTGGCTTACGGCGGTATTGATTGTCACCAATGCTTCGGGGGTAGACGAATCGACCTCGTCAAAGAAGAAAATGCCGCCTTTTCGGTACGCTTCGTAGAACTGTGTGGGGACGTATTTACCCACGGCATCGGTGTATCCCGTCAATTCGAAGGCGTTTTGCACGCGGTTTGCCGTGTAGAAACGCAGGTTAAGCGCGCGAGCGGCTTGCTCAACCGCGGTTGACTTGCCCGTACCCGCAGGGCCTACAAGCATAGGGATAATCCCCGCCTTAAGGCAACCGAGCAATTTAGGGAACGCTTCGTGAGTGTATTCGTCGCCGCGTAAAGGTTTTACCGTAACAAGGTCCTCTTTTTCGTAGACTTTGGCGATTAAGTCGTGTTTAAGAATTTCGATTACTTGTTCGAGCGATTTAGACAACGCCTCGTCGGAGGTGATTTTTTCGTCGTAATTGCTTTGGATAGTGTCAATCATAAGGTCGGTCGCTTTGCCGACAACGGTCGAAACAATGTTGCTCTCGAGAGCCGCCGAGGACATAATTTTAACCTCGTCCTTGAGCGCGGCGCGGTAGCTTGAAAGGGTGTTGTTAAAGGAAACCGCGTAGCCGCTTATGATGCCCTCAAGCCGCGAAACGTACGCGGAGAGGTCTTTTTCTTTATTCAATAGCGTTTCGGAATCGACCTTTTGGGCATTTATTACGGCAATTTCTTTTTTGAGCGCGTCCAAAACGTCGCGCATATCGTTTAATTCCGACTGAACGGACGACAATTCGCGCTGCAAATCCTGCAAATCCTTGCTTAAGTTTTTTTCTAATTTCGACACAATGAAAAACAGACGGTAGGTAATCCTATCGTCTGTTTTATTATAGTACGGAAATGTGTGCGAAAGGAATGGTCAGTATAATAGGGAGCGGACAACGTGCGCAGTAGTATTATGGCAGGCTTATATAATTAAAAAGGCTGCCTCTGTCGAGCAAAGGCAACCTTTTTCGTGGAGCGGGAGACGAGATTCGAACTCGCGACATTTGCCTTGGCAAGGCAACGCTCTACCACTGAGCCACTCCCGCGAGCAGCGCACAGTTATTTTATAATAAGCGTAAACTTTGGTCAAAACGAGGAAAACGACGGGAAAAGAAAGTTGACAATTGCGTAGTCATCCTGCCCATAAAAGGAAAACGTTAAACGTCAAGCGAGGTTTTCGGGATTCAAGCAAGAC
>JAISKW010000157.1 GCA_031260775.1 Christensenellaceae bacterium | reverse complement strand
TTCTCGTCGTTTACGCAAGCGGATTCGTCAATATCAAAGCAGTACGGCGGCACGGGATTGGGACTTGCTATTTCGAAATCGCTTTGCGAAAAAACAGGTGGTGACATAAAGCTTTCGTCGGAGGTGGGCAAAGGGTCGTTATTTACCGCAACCTTTGTAATGGAGATTCCGCTTGAGAGTGAAATTCCAAATGAGGTTGCAGACGACTCCGAATTGAACGACGTCATCCCCGACCTTTACGGAAAAAGGATTTTACTTGCCGAAGATATCGCGGTTAACCGCGAAATTGTGCGCGAATTACTTTCGATAACTAACGCCGAAATTGACGAAGCGGTTGACGGCAAGCTTGCCTACGAAATGTTCATAAGCGACGAAAAGGGGTACGATATCGTGCTTATGGACGTCCAAATGCCGGTTATGGACGGTCTGACCGCTACAAGGAAGATTCGTGAAAGCGGAATTTCGAACGCTAAAACTATTCCGATTATCGCCATGACGGCAAACGTTTTTATAGACGATGTGGATAAGTGCATTAAAGCGGGTATGAACGCTCATCTTGGTAAGCCAATCGATTTCAAACAAGTTTTTAATACGCTAAAAAAGTTTTTACTTTAACTAAGAGATGAATTTATTGAATTGGCAATCGAATTTGAAAGACAGTGCACGGCTTTGTGAAGTGGCAATTCCCGGTGCGCATAACGCAGGCAGCTACACATTAAGCCCGGTTGCAAGGTGTCAGGACGGCGATATGCGCGAGCAATTCAACAACGGTGTGCGGTTTTTTTGTGTTCGTTTAGATACAGATAAGAAAGGTACAATCCGCTTAGCGCACGGCCCAAAGCTCGGCGACACGCTCGAAAAAGGCTTGCGTGACCTTCGCGCAGCCTCCGATGCCGCCCCGAACGAGTTTTATATTTTAGATTTACGGCATTATTACCGCCTTAAAATCCTGTTTTTGGAGTTCGTCCCCAAAGCCGACCCCAAAGCCGTAGACAAGCTTATTTCGGACATTTTAGAGCCGGAAAAGTACGCTTTAAGCCCCGATTTGGACATAAAAACCGTAACAATGGGTGATATTCGCAAAAGCGGCAAACGGTTTTTGCTCGTTAACGAATTCGAAGATTACGACTATTCGACAAACGGCTATACATTGCGTCCGTGGACAAAAAAGGTTCACGGAATGTTTCCGAAAAATTTCGTAAAGGAAGCTCCTAAGTTTTTTGACTACAACCGCAGCCGCGGACTTTACTGGGCAGAGATGCAACTAACCGCGAACTTCGGCACGGAAATTGGTCTTATGAACCCGGCAAAGCAAGAAAAGCTGTTAAAGCCGCTTGTCGAAGAATATCTGAACAACGTAAAAAGCGTACCCGAACGGCTTTCAAAGGTGAACATTATTGGCTGCGATTTTTTAGCGAAGGACTCATATAAATGCGAAAAAATAATCGCATTAAATGCCGACAAGGGCTTGTTTAACTAATGACATACGGATTAATAATTGCAATGAGCGAGGAGGCGGATTTTTTCATATCCGCGCTTGAAAACGCTACGCACATAACCGTTCAAGGGCGTGTTTTTAGCAACGGCATAATTAACGAAAACTCAGTTGTCATAGTCCGTTCGGGAATCGGCAAGGTCAACGCCGCCACCGCCGCCGCGCTTATGATTGAGCGGTACAAGCCGGATCTAATAATAAGTACGGGCATTTCCGGCGGTTTAGGAGTCTCGCCCGTTTTATCCGTTGTCGTCGGTACGGCGTGCGTGCAACACGATATTGACAGCTCCGTCACGGGCGACCCTCTCGGTACGGTTTGGGGACTTGATAAAATTTATCTCGAAGCGTCCGAAAACTTTGTAAACGGCGTTTTAGCAAAATTTCCGCAAGCAAAAAAGGGCATAATCGCGAGCGGCGACCAGTTCATTTCAAGTAAAGCGCGGTGCGATTTTATCAAGGATAATTTTAACGCCGCCGCTTGCGACATGGAAGCCGGAGCCGTCGCGCAAACCGCAACGCTTGCCGGAGTGCCATTCGGCGTTATCCGTGTGATTTCGGACGGCGCGGACGAGGATGCGCCTAAGTCGTTTAACGAACTCGTGACGATTGCCTCGAAACTTAACTACGAAATCGTTTCGGAAATTATCAAGGGATAATTTTTGCGTACATATACTAACCGTTGCGGACAAATGCGTCGTCATTCCGCACGAAGTCGCTGAATCCCATACCTTATAAGAATTGGCCCCTGCGACTCCGCGCAGGGTGACAAAAATACACGTTGATTGTGCCGCCCTTTTGACGGTTGCTATCCACGCTATTGCCACACTGTTTTCATATTTCAGGATTGAATCGAAGTCGTTTTTTTGTTAAAATTTAGATGTAAGGAGGTTATTCCGTTTTGCACTACACTCCTCTTATGTTTTCGGTGCTTTGCGGGAATTATGAACACTCTTAAAAGTGCGCATAATAGAAATAACTAAGATTTATGAAATTCGAATTTATCAACAAGTACAACGGCAAGGATGTAAAATCGATTGACCAACTCCCCGCCGTAATCGACGTTAAGCTTCAAAAGCTCGACAAATACTTCAAGGAGAACGCTTTTGCAACCATCAAAATTGTCAAAGGCTTGGGCGAGCGGGGCGAAACCAAAGTGAAAATTGAGGTTTCGGTCGTTCAACCCGGCGTAACCGACGTTCCTCTTCATGCGGAGGCACTCTCCGACAATGCGTTCGATGCAATCGATACGGTCTTGCCTAAAATCGAAAGGCAAATCAGAAAATATAAAACCCGCTTCGCCGAGAGAAAGAAACAGCCGATCGACCTCCCTATTCCCGCAATAATAGACACCAAAACCGACTTAACCGAGCAAACAAAGTTCGGAAAACTCGTGAGAACCAAAAACTTTACCGTCAACTTTTGCACCGTTGAAGAGGCAATCGAGGACTTGGAACTTTTAGGTCACGACTTTTATATCTTCACAAACTCCGCGGATAAAAAGCTTTCCGTCCTATACAAAAGGCGCGACGGCGACTACGGCTTAATCGTTCCCGAATAACCCGCCGCAAAGCATTATACGTGTTTTTTGATTGCCAAAAACGGCAAACGGTTATTAATGAAATCCGACTTCCCAAAAACAGAATACACATTTGACGATTTGCAAGAGATTATGCGCATCCTCCGTGCGCCGGACGGGTGCCCTTGGGACAGTGTGCAAACGCATAATTCAATCCGAAGCAACTGTATTGAAGAGGCATACGAGCTTTGCGACGCCATAAAAAACAACGATTTAGACAATATGGAGGAAGAATGCGGCGACGTTTTGCTGCAGGTGTTGCTCCATGCTGCAATTTCGGAGGAAAGCGGCGGATTCACGCTTAAAACGGTCGTTAACCGTTTGGCGGATAAGTTAGTGCGGCGGCACACCCATATTTTTGGCGAAAACAAGGCGGAAAACGAAAAGGACGCGCTGAAGTTTTGGGATGCGGCACAGTCAAAAGAGAAAGGTAAGACCGCAAAAACGCCGTCCGAAAAAGTAAAAGCGTTGCCGAAATCCTTTCCGGCACTAATCAGAGCGCAAAAGAGCGTGAAGCATCTTAAAGAAGCCGAAGAAGGACTTGCGGATAGAGATTATTTGAAAAACAGAATTGCCTCGCTGTCGGGCGCGCTTATCGGGCGCGGCACGGACGCCGCAGGCGAACTATTATACTATATAGCCGCGCTTGCGAAGCTCGACGGAGTTGATGCAGAAATTGCGCTCAACGGATATATTGACTCCCAATTACGGTAATCGATGGACAAAGGGCTTGAATTTATACTGAAAACGGAAGCCTTGACGTCGCTGAAACGGGACGGAAAGGCGGGAAGTCTAAAGGCGTCCTATATTTTTGTGTGCCGTGACAAATACCTGCGCGGGCAACTCATTTATGCTATATCCGCCGCGGTTTCGGGCAAGGGAAATTCCTACTTTATTACCGAGGACTTTGCACGGTTGCAGGACGGCGAGCTGTCGTCCGTTTCGGTTTTCGACGGCAAAATGAAGGTCGAAAACGCCGCTCAGCTTTTGGACGATGCGTATTCGGGCACGTTAGAGGGTTCACAACGTATAATTTTCATAACCGAGGCGCAGGAATTGTCTCCTCAAATGCAAAACAAGCTGCTAAAATTATTCGAAGAACCGCCGAAGGATACTTATATTTTTTTCTTATGCCGCGGAGTTCAAAGTTTTTTGAAGACGATTACCTCACGTGCCGGCGTAATTAATATCGGCGATGCGCCCGTTTCGGTAGTAAAGGACATTTTGCTCGAGCGCGGCGTCGACGGGGAGCAAGCCGAAGCGATTTTGGGTGTCAGCGGATTTTCAATCGAAAAAGCGATAAGCTGCATAGACAACCAAAATCTTGTGACGGTAACGGACGGCGTATTTGCCGCGCTTGCCGATTTGAAAAACTCCAAGCTCCTGCCCGAAATTGCTTCCCGTGAAATATTCAATAAGGAAAATTGCACGCTTGCGCTTGAAATATCAGGGCAGGTTTTTAATGAAATGCTCAACGTGAAAAGCAACTTGCCGTGCGAGCTGTTTTCCGAAAAAAGCGCGGCAATTGACGCAATTGCAAGCAGATTTTCGTTGCTTGCAATCGGTGAAATTCTGTATGCGCACGCCGAGGCGGAAAGGCGGCTGCGGGCAAACGGCGGCGCGCCTCTTGTGATAACCTATTTTCTTATGGCTATTCTTGAAAAGTCATATCTTTACCCCGTAAACAACTAATATGGAAAGCACTAAAATTGAAGCAATAATAGCCGAAGCGGAGCGCAAAAATGCGGCATTATTTGCCGAGTGCGGCAAGGTTGCATTGTTTAACCAAAAAAAAGTTTTAGACGCGTTCAGAAGCGTAGGGGTTGCCGCCCGTCACTTTGCGCCGTCAACGGGATACGGCTATGCGGATATAGGCAAGGTTGCGTTGTCCGACGTTTTTGCAAAGATTTTCCGCGCCGAAAGGGCGTTAGTTTCGCCGCTTTTAACCTGCGGCACTCATTCATTATTTGCTGCACTTTCCGCGATTTTGGACAAAGGGGATACCCTTTTATCGATTACGGGCGACCCTTACGATACTTTAACGCAAATTATTACGGGCGACAAAAAGGGGACGTTTAAGTCTCAAGGCATCAATTATTTCGGCGTTGCAATGCCGGACGGCAAGCCGGATTTTGCAAAAATAAAAGCGGCAATAACTGACAAAAAGCCGAAGGTTGTGTTCGTCACCCGTTCGCGCGGATACAATTTCCGAAGCGCGTTATTAATCGATGAGCTTAAAGAATTATTTTCTTTTATCCGAAATATAGACAAGAATACAATAATATTTTGCGACAACTGCTACGGCGAATTAGTCGATACAAGAGAGCCTCTTGAGGTCGGCGCGGAGTTGGTTGTCGGCTCATTAATAAAAAACCCCGGCGGAGGACTCGCCCCGACAGGCGGTTATGTCGCCGGGAAAAGCGAGCTTGTGGTTATGGTTGAGGAAAAAATGACCGCGCCGTACTTAGGAGCGGAGGTCGGTAGTTATAATGCATCGTATTTGCCGTTTTTCCAAGGGCTTTTCCTTGCGCCGTCGGTTGTTGCCGCCGCAAAGAAGACTGCGTTACTTTTGAGCGCGGTATTTGACGGATTTGGTTATGAGGTTTCGCCCAAGCCGTACACGCAAATCGGCGATATTTTGGTAACGGTCAAACTTAAATCAAAAGACGCCGTTACGAAATTTTGCAAAGCCGTGCAGTTCGCTTCTCCCGTGGACTCCTTTGCCTCCCCCGAATTCGATTATATGCCCGGCTATAAAGAGGATATTATTATGGCGGCAGGCACGTTTGTGCAAGGCTCGTCAATCGAAATTTCGTGCGACGGCCCCGATAAAGAACCGTACTGCGTTTACATCCAAGGCGGATTAACCTACGAGCACGGACGAATAGTCACCGCAGAAATACTTGAAAAGCTTTAGAGATGTGTTCTTGCGCGGAGGGAAAATGCTTTTTGTGAAATACAATCCCCCTCCCGGCACCCCACCCCTTTGAAAAGCCGTTAAGCTGTTAAACGGTGACAAAATTACAACCTGTTTGTCCTCTCCCGAAATAATATTCATTCTATAAAATACGATATATAATTGTGGTATGTTAGGGCAGGAATTAAAGCAATTTTTCAACAATCAGGACGTGAAATTCATTCGGCTTGCGTTTGTTGATATGCTTGGCAATCTCAAAAACATTGCAATTACGGTTAACGAAGCGGAAAAGGCGTTCGATACCGGCATCATTTTGGACAGCTCGTCCATTTGCGGTTTCGCCGAGGAGGCAAAAACGGATTTATATTTGAAGCCCGTGGAATCCACTCTCGCGCTTATGCCGTGGAGAGCCTCGCAAGGCACGGTCGTAAGGTTCTTTTGCGACATTTTGTACTCAGACGGTACGCCGTTCAAATTCAACACCCGTGACGCCCTGATTGCCGCGGTTGCGCGCGCAAAAAACGCGGGTTTCACTCCGAAGATAGGTCAGGAATGCGAGTTTTACCTTTTTAAGACCGACGGAACCGGCGAACCTACTCTTGTTCCGTTCGATTCGGGCACATGCTTCGACGTTTTCCCTCTCGATAGGGGCGAGGACACGCGCCGCGATATTTGCGTAACGCTTGACGAGGTCGGTATCCGTCCCGAAAGCTCGCACCATGAGGGAGGTCCCGGGCAAAACGAAATTGACTTCGCCTCGGCGGAAGCGTTAACCGCGGCGGACAATTTTTTAACCTTCAAATCGGTCGTCCGTGCGGCAAGCGGAAACCACGGCGCGTACGCATCGTTTATGCCAAAGCCTATCAGCCGTGCGCCCGGCTCGGGGTTACATCTTAATTTTGAACTCTTAACCGACGACGGCAAAAACGCATTTGCGGACGGCAACAAACTCAGCGACACGGCGTACTGTTTTATCGGCGGAATTATGTCTAAAATCCGCGAAATCACAGCATTTTTGAATCCGATGGAGAATTCCTATGCGCGCCTCGGCGAGTTCGAAGCCCCCTCGTTTGTTTCGTGGTCGAAGGAGAACCGCTTTCAGCTAATCCGCGTGCCGAGCGAAAACGGCGCGAATATCCGCATCGAGGTGCGTAGCCCTGACCCGACAATTAACCCTTATGCGGCATTTGCTTTAATTTTGAACGCAGGGTTGGACGGAATTGCACAAAAAATTAAGCCCCTGCCGCCTACCGATTTGAATTTGGAGGAAGCGGACGATTTAACCGCAAGCAAATACGAAAAGCTGCCGCTCTCACTTAAGGAAGCGTTAAACCTTGCAAGGGACTCGGCATTTTGCAGTAAGATTCTCGGCAAGGATTATGTGGAATCATATTACAGATTGAAAACCGAGGAGCTGCGCGCATATATGCAATCGGCGGACAAGTCGGCGCATTTCTTTGAAAATTATTTTATCAGAACTTAGGCAAATATGTATTCTTGCTTAATCTTATCATCGGATAACCAAATGACCGCGCAGTTAACAGCATTCTTAAAACAGATGCGAATCGGCGAGTTTTGCGTTGCCGAGGACGAGGCAAAGGCGATAAGGTTAGCCGGGCAGAGGCAAATCGATTTTGTAATAGTTTGCTCGCCCGTCGCGGAGGCGTTCGGCGATTATGCGGCATTGCAAATTTCACAATGCGAATTGACGCAGGTAATAATGCTTGTCCCGGCAAGTACGTCGCCGCAAAAGCTCGATAAGGTGCAAAATGCGGGGGTGTTTGTGCTTGAAAAACCCCTTAACCCTCGCTTGTTTTGGAATATATTAAAGGTTGCGGACGGCGTACAAAAGAAAATTTCGCGGCTCACCAACAAAAACAAAGAGCTTGCCGAGCAAATCGAAATAATTAAATTGGTGGAGCGCGCAAAGCTTTCTTTAATCGAAAAAGAAGGAATGAGCGAGGAGGACGCGCACAAATACATCGAGCGCAGTGCAATGGATAACCGTATTACTAAAAAAGAAGCCGCTTCAAGAATATTGGAGCGCAACAGCCGTGCATTGGCAATTACTGCAACGAGGCATGATAATAATATTTTCTAAGCGCGATAATAATACTTCAGCGTTATAATACTTAAAACAAATGAATATCGGAATAATAGGATTAGGATTGATGGGCGGAAGCCTCGGACGTGCGCTCGTAAAATACACGACTCACACGGTTTTCGGGCGCGATTCAGCCCCGGGAGTTATCGAAAAAGCCGCAGTTTTCAGCGCGGTTCACGCGGATCTTACCGACGGAAATTACGGCAATATAGACCTTTTATTTGTGTGCCTTAATCCGCGCGCTACCGTTAATGCAATAAAGGAAGCCCTCCCTAAGCTTAAGGAGGGCGCGCTCGTATGCGATATTTCGGGCGAAAAACGTTTGATTTTCGCCGAGTTTACAGAACTTTCAAAGCGGTACCCAAATATTAATTTCGTGGCAACCCACCCCATGGCAGGACGGGAATTTCAGGGTATCGAAAAGGCTTTACCGACATTATTTAAGGGTGCGAGCGTAATTTTAACCCCCGTTACGCAAAACATAACCGCAATCGAGACGGTTATCGGGGTATACAGGGCAATCGGCGCGGAGCATTTTGTGCATTCGTCCGCGGAGGAACACGACAAGAATATCGCATTTACCTCGCAACTGCCGCATTTATTGTCGTCTTGCTACATCAAAAGCCCGACCGCCGAAAACGAGTTCGGTTTTTCGGCAGGCAGTTTTAAGGATTTATCCCGCGTCGCCCGTATGAACGCCTCAATGTGGACAGAATTAATGCTCGATAACCGCGACAACGTTTCGTTCGAACTCGGGCAATACATCAAGCATATTTCGGAATACAAAGCGGCAATTGACAATAACGATGCGGAAACGCTGTCCGCGTTAATTACGCAAGGCACCGAAAGAAAACTCAAAATCGAACAATTGCGAAAACAATAATTCACGGGAGCGGACAATCGGGTTGCCATTCTGCGCGAAGTCGCAGAATGCATTAATCATAAGAATTGGACTTTGCGCAGGGTGACAAAATAATATGCACACTGTAAACACCTATTTCCGCGAATATTTTTTAATTTTTGCGATGATTTCGTTAATCTCAATTGGCTTACCGGTATGACCGTTCATACCTGCCGCACGGCAATTATCGATGTCTTCCTTGAACACGTTCGCCGTCATTGCAATTATCGGTATAGTCGCCGCACGCGGAATATCAAGCTTACGGATAACCCGTGTGGCTTCTAACCCGTCCATTTCGGGCATTTGCATATCCATAAAGATTAAATCGTATTTGTTCGGGTTCGCTTCGAACTGCCGTACTGCTTGCTTGCCGTTTTCGGCAATATCGATACTTATCCCCGTTTCCTCAAGTAGTGTCGTCAAAATTTCGACGTTAATGCGCACGTCCTCGGCTATAAGGATGCATTTGTTCTTAAACATACCCGGCACAATGCCGTCCGTTTCATTTGTATCCACGCCGTCGGTTTCGGCGGCTTTACCCTTTTCGGCTACTATTGAAAAGTAAAACCTCGAGCCCTTGCCCGGTTCGGAATCAACGGCGATATTTCCGCCCAACATTTCAACGATACGCTTCGATATCGAAAGCCCTAATCCCGTGCCGCCGAACCTGCGCGAAATGCTGTCGTCCGCTTGCTCGAACGACTTAAAAAGACGCTCCTTTGCCTCGGCACTGATGCCTATCCCCTTATCCGTAACGTCGAAATCAAGAATGTATTTGCCGTCTTCATCCGTCCTTGCCGCGATATTTAACGTTATTACGCTGTCGTCGGGGGAGAATTTATTCGCATTGCTCAGGAGGTTTGCAAGAACTTGCGCAAGCCGTTGCTCGTCGG
>JAISKW010000122.1 GCA_031260775.1 Christensenellaceae bacterium | reverse complement strand
GTCCACTCCCGGAGCAAAATTCGGGGTTACAAATTTTGCTTTATTCGCCGCACGGGCATATTCGAACACAATCGGCAAGCCCTCGGCAAACGTTACCTTGAACGAGGTACCGATAGCTTTGAAGTAGTCCTCGATTATCGCCTTGGTTAAATCGACCTTGTTCATATAGTCATAAGGCGAAATCCTGCCGGCATCAATGGGGTTCTTCTTCAGCAAGCCCGTATCGAAGAAGCTTGACGCCTCCGAACCTACTACCGTGCGGTTAAGCACCTTGAACGGATATTTAACCGTTTGGGTGAACGCCGCATAATAATCGTCATAAGCGGGGTTGACCACTAAACTCCCGGAATAGTAATTCCTGTTTACGGGAGCAACGTACGCTTTAATTCCCGCGTTCTCGCTTACAATCGTACCGTCGGTACCGCTGTATCTTAGGTAGTGCTTAACCTGCGAATCGTCCCATGTCAACGAGATAAATTCGCTAAACGCCATCGTAACCGATTCACTGCCAACAACTTTTGTAAAGCCCGAATCGCTTGGGTTCGCTGCGGGCAGAGCCTCCGGATATGGCAGGAACGGGTCGAATACGAAGCCTAATGCCTTAACTGCCGCGCCCATACCGTTAACGCGTTCCAACGACTGCTCAAAGTATCCAAAGTTCGCGGCGTCCTCGCTATCCATATTAAACAGCGACACGTTCACCTGATTACCGGTATTCTTATTGTTGACAAATCCGTTTGCCGCATTGTCAAAATAGTAGTTATAGTACTTAACCTTAAGCGAAATTATCTGGATTCCGCCGTACGCGTTGCCGAACGATACTTGAATTCCGTACGAACGCTCAGTCTCGGTAAACGAGAAATTCTTAGGCGTTGCAAAACGGAAATCGTATCTTACGGCAACAGTCGGTTGATTGCCTGTCCATACGTCGGCAATTCTCATACTTTCGAATTCCGCAACGGTGAATCCCGTACGCGTCGCGCCCTTGAGCGTCTTTGCGCCGTACAGGATTGCCGTTACTCCGTCAGCCGCATAATCAGGAGCTTCGGAAACGAGATAAACGTTTTCAACGGCTGCATAAGTCTTTATCAAAGCTTGGACCGCTGCAAAATCAAGGAAACCGGTCGACAGTATTGTATTAAATCTCGATTGTGACGCCTCGGGCAGTGATGCCGCATAGTTTGTAACAATCGTTGCAAGGTCGCCCGCGCCGATGTCTAAAAGTGTCGTTAACACCTTCGCTTCGTTGTTCCTTGTAATGAACGACAACCGTTGCGCCGGCGTTGTGGTCACACTCGACGAGAATTCACTGTTGAACGCGCCTACGAACTGCGAAATTGCCGTCGTCAATATTTGTCTCTTTTCCGTGTCAAGATATTCGCCCAATGCCGCCGCTACCTTAACCGCTTTATACTCCGAGTATCCTGTATCGGCGTTAATCGCTTGAACAAGCCCGACGATTCTGCCGCTCGTGACTCCGAGAAGAGCAAGCTCCGAGGGCTCGAACACCCTTGAAGCCTCCGTCAAAGCGTTGAATCCGTAGTACTTGCCGTTCGTCATCGTTTGCGGGATGATAAACACATCCGGTACGATTACATTCTGCGCGTCACGGTAGCATCTTACGCCGCCGTTGTCGGTGTCGGTGCTGTAGTAAACCTCAACCGCCTTGCCGGCCACTACTCCGAAGATTTGATATACATTATTCCAAGTGTTAGGCGCGGGCGCGTAATGTACGTCTACAAGCGGTATCGTGCCGTCGCTTGCAGTCAAATCGTCACGGTGCTCGTCATTGACAAGCTCGCGGAGCGTTTGAGGTAATCCGAGCGGTGTTAAACCGTAAACGTCAATCTCTTTATCCGCAATGCCGCCGTTAATTTCGTACTTCATCTTTGCGACGTCGATAATTACCGTCATTTGCTCAACTTTAGCCGCATCAACCGCCGTCGCGCCGCCGAGTGAGAAGTCCATTGTAACGGTTATTTTGCCTCCGAGATACGGTTGGTTTACCGAATACATATCCAATCTGAAGTTATACGCTTGTTGCGATAAGGTCACCGTATAGTAATCATCCGTTCCCATGCCGTAGTATACCTTTAGCGTTTCATATAGATAGAAGTTAGCGTCGCCGTAGATGCCGCTGCCTTCAATAAAGCCGCCGTATATTCCCGAGCCGTCATAATCGCGCCCTTTGTAGGGGTTTGCCGCATATTCGGCTTGCGGCTCATACTTCACGAGAGCGTCAGGATGTTCGAGGTCGGGTATGACGACAAGCATATCTTGCGCCGCCGCAACCGGCGTACTCTCTCCGTTGTAAAGCTCTATTGTGCCGTTCCTTGCCGAAACGCCCTCTAATTTGTAAATCCTGCGGCTCGCAACCTCTATTGTGTACTCTTTAGACTGTAGGATTATCTTTCTTCCCGTCGTATCGGTTCTGTAAACCGTGGCGACCATTGCGGCGTTTTGTGCAATACCGAATGTGCCGCCGTCTAAACCCGCACGGTTAATAGGTCCTATTGCCCTTGAGTAATCCCAAAGGATTTCGATATTCTTTTCCTCGTCGTTCACAATCGCAATACCCTTTGTTACGAACTCGTTAACCGTTCCGTCGTTAAGTAATTCCAATCCGCCGAGGAGCGGGTCCATAGTGAAGCGCAAAATCTTGCCGGTTACGGGGTCAACCTCTATATTAAAGCCCGGAACCAGACTGTTAAACGTATTAGCAACAGCTGAATCAATAACGCCCACTTTGTTCGCATCAAGCCTTATTTCGCTCAAAACCGAGGGTCTTACCGTTGCGTTTACATCGAACACATAAGAACGGATTGTTAAATCGGCGCACGAATAGTAAAGCGTTACATGCAACACGAAGATGCCGCCGGTCGAGGGATAGTTAACGTCGGAGTAATCTAACGTTATGAAGTTCAAGCGGTAAATCTCTTTTTCATATTCCGGAAGCGCGTTGTACAATTCGATTTCTTCAAGCATTTCCGCGTAGCTAAGCACCTCGATATCCGTCAAGGTCATAGCGTTATTGAATGTAACAATTGCCTCCTCGTCTGTAGTTTCGCTGAATCTGTCGTACGAGGTCGCTTGCGTGAACACGGTTTCTGTCGTTTTGCCTTTTACGCCTGTCGGGTACAAGCCCTCGATTACAAAGTCGCAGTTATAGGACTTGCGCGCGCTTACGTCGGAGTAGACTTCCTTGCCGGGTCTGCCGAATGCAATCATTTTGCCGTTTCCGATTAAGAACTCGCCGCTTACTCTTTGCGTATTATAGGTTTCGTTATAGTTATAGCCCTCTAAGTCGGGGTATGTTACCGCATCGTCGGTTTCGAAATGATAGGTTCTGCCTAAGTTGCTTGTTGCCGTAATCGATGCCGCTACAATATCGCCGAATTGTGAGGCGAACGGTGCGAACGGAATTAAGCCGGAAATTACCCTGTCCATAGGAATTGTAACTCCCGTGACGGTTACTAACGTTTCGGGCAAGACCTTTACATAAATAATATCCGTAACAAAGCCCGCAAAGCCCTTGCCTAAGTTCAATTCGCCGTTGGGGTCGCCGAGCAACACATGGATTGCCAATTCCGCGCCCGCCTCGGTGTAGGTCGGCGCGACGAATTTGCCGTCCTCCTCCACACCTAAGGGGTAAACCTTAAGGTTCAACAGTGCGCCGTCGGTGAACTTAACCTTTGCATATTCGGGCAATACAAACTCCGAGTACGCCGTCATCGAGTACACAAGCGAGCCGAGCGGCTTGCCGTTTACGACCGCGTCTAATGCATTATATCTAATATCCGCGTCGGCATTATTCGCGCCGTTATCCTTGAAATTGCTGACGTTCGTTAAGGTTTGTCCCGATTTTTCCGCATCAACATAAGTAATCGCATCGGGGCTTACCGCCAAGGACTGTCTGTTGACGTTAACCAATACAATATCGAACCTTTGCTCCGCATTTCCGTTGCCGAAGATTAGCGTTCCGGGAGCGGAACCCTCTTTGAAGAATCCGTCCGTGGATACGCTGATATCCATTCTCGCGGTCAAAGTGGTTGTTACAATCGGCGCGCCGGGGGCACGTACGTAAGAAACTTCCAATGCGGGGTGCAAGTCCGCTTCGACAAAATCGAACGGGTCAATTTGGTACAGGAACACGTCGCCGTACTTAACAAAGTCTGCCGTATCGGGCATCGTTTTAATAAAGTCGGGGTTATTAATCGTCGCGATTGTTTGGTCATTAAGCGGAACAACGGTTATGCCGTTCTTCATTCTTTGCAGGTTCACAGTTACCGTTTGCGGATATGCGCCGTTCTTATCGGTGACAATAACCGCGATAACCGCTCTGCCGGTGCCGTTGTACATCAATCCTTTAATCGGGTCTTCCTTCGAAATGCCGTCCTCGGCTACGAACCACCAATCCTCGCCGTAAATGAGGTTGTCGGTATCGCCGTTCGGCGCGCCTATCTTGAAGTAATCGCCGTTGCCGTTTGCAGGAATCACAATGCTTGCCGCTTTATAAACGGATATCGTTAATTCCTCGGATTTCAGTATTTCGGTAATGCTTGCAATTTGCGCTTCTACAGACGAGAGGTCAATCCACTCGTTGCCGTAAACGCCGTCCTTTTCGTAGTCGCCGATATTAATCGAAATAATTTCCGCTTTATTAACGTCCAAACGGTTATGCTCTAATTCCTTACTGCCCGCAACCGTGTCGTAAATCAACGCGTCATAATAGAATTGCGAACGGGTATCGAACGGCATATTCTCAAGTTCAATGTTATAGATAAAACGCGAATCAACCAATAATTCCTGATAATTCCCCTTTAAGCAGTCTCTTAACGGCTGTCCGATACCGAACAGCGTGGTTCTTTCGACATAAGCTTTTGTGGGGATATAGGCGTACTCGCCCGGCGCGTACGCATAACGAACGTTGAGTGTCGTTATAGATACGTCCGCGTACGGGTGCAACAGCACGGTTTCAATCGAAACGGGGTTCCTCTGCCATACTCTTAATGTTACTTCAAACTTGCCGTTGTTATCGGTTTTTACAATCTTCCACTCATTGGTGTTAATCTTGATATTAATCTTATACTCGGCATATCTCTCATTCCTATGCGTTTCTTCGTTATAAGCGGTGTTTACAAAGTCCGCTCCGGAGAATGAGAACGACGGGATTTCATACTCGAAGTCCGCACCGTAATTAAGCGTTACGGGGCTGTCGTTTCCGGAGGTTTCAAAGCCCGAAAGCACCGTGGGCAGACCCAATATCGAATAGACCGCTTCGTCGGAATTATCCTCGCCGCCGTAAGCAAACGGAGTGTACGTTACGGTCTTGCCGTCCCATTCCTCAATTGTATTTAACGAGTGTGAAATAAGTTTAACAACGCCCTCAACCACAAACGTCCGTCTTAAGCCGTCCTCGAATGTAAACGTTACATTGTATTCGGGGAACGCGCCGTTCGTCCACTGATATGCGGGTTTTTCCGCCGTGCCGTTGATAAGCTCGTTAATATTGAGGCTGACCAACTTCCATTGCCCTTCTCTGCCGTCCGTGAAGCGAACCGTAACGAACATTTCGTCACTTCTGTCCGCCGCCGCTACGTATTGATTTTCATAAGCGATAAGGTTTGCAAGCGTTAACTCGCCTATTAAATCCTTATGAACCTTTGAAAGTAACGCATCTATCGATGCAGGAATCCCTTTTGCATCTACTGCAACAGGCGCGCCGACCTCGATATGACCCGCCGTTTCCGCGCCCGTCGGCTCTAAATAAGTAAAGCCTACGGGGGCAAAATCATTACCGACGTTCCATGCCTTGCCTAAATCTTCTACGCTTGCAAGCGTTCTGTCTGTTATAATTACGGGAACTTTTAATTCTCCCGCAATCCAAACGCCGTCTACAAGCTTATAACCGTGGCTTTCGTACACGTTTGTGCTGCCTGCCGTCGCCTTAATACCGTAGGTTGCCGTCAGGTACAGCTTATTACCTACAACGTCATCGAAGCTGTAATCCCACTTGATATAGTTGAATACAACCCTCTTATACAGCGTAAAACCGTTGAAATACTGCGCTCCGTTTATCGACTTAATCAGCGTATTAGTTGCCTCGTCTATCGCCACCGAGCCGTACTCAATGGGATAGGTAAAGTCGAAGAAACCGGGCAGGTCGTCTAAATATCCCGGGATATAATTGCCGTTGTCCGCATAACTCCCTCTCATATACGCTTCAATCGTCTTTTGCGAGAAGTCTACCGGGTCAATAGGGCCGAATGCGGAGAAAATCGTATACTTAATACCCGCCGTACTGTTCTGCGCGGTATTCGCATCCGCTAAGGTAAGGAAGCCGCTTTCGGAGGTATAACCTTTGTCATCGGGGCTTGTTGTAGTTTCAATTTTCACATCGGTTTCGGCACCGAGTCTGTACGCGCCGAGCTTCGAATCGTCATCTAAAGGCGAAAGCTTATAATCGGCGGGGTTGTACGCGTTTACGCGCGCTCCTACGAAATCGTGATGCGCGCCTTCCATAATAACTCTGATACGCGCAACCGCAGTAAGTCCGGTTTTGGAGTCGGTAACGCCGGTGTAAATCGCGTTTGCTACGTAGCCGGTGATATAGCAATAGTAGTCCTCGTCTCTGACCTCGAAGGTTATGTCGGAGGTATCCCAGTAAACCTGAACACCCGTTCCTAATACCGAGTTGCCGCCGTCTACAAACAATGCGTCGTAGCGGTTAGGTAACAGTTCGGTGTAGTAATTGAC
This sequence comes from Christensenellaceae bacterium, assembly GCA_031260775.1. Classification (GTDB taxonomy): domain Bacteria; phylum Bacillota; class Clostridia; order Christensenellales; family DTU072; genus JAISKW01. The sequence goes on along the minus strand of JAISKW010000122.1, from coordinate 13,429 downwards.
AAGGTAGTTGCCGTTATCGTCAATGTTGTGCTTATAGTTGCCCGTCGCATCGTACATGCCTAACGCCTCAGCCCATGAGCCGCCGATTACGGTAAAGTCGCCGGGGTTGAACGGGTCGTGGAACACGATTGTCTGCGGCGGTGTTTGAATGGCGTGGATATATATTTGTCCGCTTCCCGTTCCGCCTTCCCAAGTGCCCGGGTTACTCGTGCCCGCCCTGAAGAAGCTTGTTCCGTCCAAAGGCGTTCGGACACGCTTTAAGCCGACACCGTTATTCAAAATTTGAATCTGTGTGAAGTTGTCGTCCGTCGCGTTTACGGGGATAGCTACTATCTTGCCGTTTGCAATTGCGCCCTCGAAAAGCTGTCCGTTTTGCGGGTTTTTTGCGGCTGCGATATCTTGTGCCGTTGAATTATCGTTCGTTAAGTACTCGTTTTTGAGTTCAACAGCCGTATCGTCGCAATCATTCCCATCGTATAAGCCGTTTCCGTTCAAATCGTCGTAGCAACCGTAAACGTCGCGCACCCAAACCTCGCTCTTTACGCGTTTTGTGGGTAAACCGGAAATTTCGTCTACATAATACTCGTAATCTCTTATTACAAAGTAGGAGTTAACCGTATTCTTCGCAAGCCACTTGTTGATATTCGCGCGGATTTTGCCGCCTCTTACCGCGTCGCCGTTCTTATCCGTAACGGTTACCGCGCCGTAGTTTGCATCGTCGTAATCGTAAACCAACGTATCCGCGCGCAATTGCAACGCGTTCGCTTGCAAGTTGCCCGTATATTGCACGTAGAACTTCTTGCCGTCAAAGGTGATTTCCTTAATCCCGTCATCGCCGTACATCGGGAAATCGTTTTGCATCGATTGGTTAGACTGGCCGGCAAGATATGTTCTGACTAAAGCCGATACCGACGATGAGCCTCCGGTGCCGCCCGAAATGCTTCCGCCCGAAATTGTGTATTCATCATTGCCGATTTTTATTGTCCTTGCCGCTTGACCGACATTTCCTGCTGCGCCTACCGCTCCTGAGGAGTTCCAAAGGTCTGCATAAGCAAGATACGAATTGCCGTATTGGCTTGCATAAATCTTTGTGCCGTCCGCTTCTTCGTACCAAATCAGGTTATAGTTCATCATAAAGATGTGTTGGTACTCCTGATACAGCTCTTCCCATGCATACGCGTGAGTTTCCAATGCGATAGGCGAGTCGCTGTAGATACGGGTTCTGTCGTCGTAATAGATGCCGCCTTCGCCTCTCACTAAGCCGTACTTATCGATGACCCAGCCCGAGTTTGCTCCCGAACCCGCGATATTGAGTTGGCTTGTATTATACGTCGCGCCGCCGTGGGTCGCCGGTTGGAATTGTATATTATTCCAACCTAAAATGTTGGCAAGCCAGCCGCCCGAGCCGCCGAACGACGCGGACAATGCGTTGCTCTTCGAGTTCGCGTCGTTGGTTACGTTATAGTAGGTTGAACCGTTCAGGAACAGCGAAATGCGGTCAATAATGTTATACGCGCCCGATTCGGAGTTCGAATTGAAGCTGATTTTTGCATACGTCGCGAGGTCATAGTAATCAACGTCGCGGTAATACCCGCTTTGAAGACTGTCGTAGCTGTCGTTTGCAAACGTCGGCTCGGTTACGGAAATGTTTGTGCCCGCAAGATACGTTGCACCTGCGTTGGATTTTGCCGTCCCCGGGAACAATACGCCTGTATTTTGCAACAGACCGTACACGTCAACCGATTCGGTCGCGCTGCTCGAGGAGCGCATTGTTGCAGTTGCGGTAGTCGGCGCGACAATCTTGTATTCAGTATCCTTCAAATAGGATTCCTGGTCGCCGCTGAATAATGAGCCTAATCTTGGGGTACTTGACGTCGTACCGAAGTTCAATACCGCCGAGGAAAGCACGTCGTTAACGCCCAAGTCCTGTTTGATTGTCAAGGGTGCAAGGTCGTACGGGTTGGTTACCGCGTTGCCGGGCTGCCCTATTTCGCTAATCCACGAATACGGCAGGACAATAGGTAAGATATGCCCGAACAGCGTACCGCCCTCGGTCAGTGTTTCGTTAGCCGCGTCATGCAATAAGGTGGCGAAAACCTCATCTAAGTAACCGCCGGCAAAGTTTTTTAACGTATCGATACCCTTAACCATATTGATTGCGAACGCTACCATACCCGCGGGCATCTTTGCAAAGGCCGCTTCTATATCGCGCCTGTATTGTGCATAAGAATCGTATTTGAAGTCGTAGAAAATATCGTCGGTCGTTTCGTCGAACTTTACCAACGCATAACCAATATGCTGTGCCTCGTTACCCCCCCAACCGACATAATCGCGGTAGGTGTTGCCCAACACATACAGGTTTTGCATATCGTTCTTTGCGTCAGGAGTCGCGGTCTGCAGACCTATAAAGCCGCCGATTGCGCCGCTCAAAAGCCCGCCTAAGAGGTCGCTTAAGAACGTAGGATTAATCCACGCTTCGATATACGACTGCGTATCTAACGTATCCGTCCCTCCCTTTCCGACTCCGGCAGTGACCTCGTTAAACGGTATAAACACAGGCTCTCCCGCGTATCCCGCGTAGTTCGTGCCGATACTGCTCTTGTCAACGCCGAATTCGTTATAATCTTCCATTCCGGTGCCGACGGGGATTTCCCAAACGTCCGAATAATCGCCGGTTTTTGAGGACTCGGTTACGACAACGTCGGTGTTATCCGCGCCTAAACGCAATCTCACCTTTTGGATTAATGAATCCGAACCGTTCTCTTTTTCCTGCTCGCTCTCATCCGACCAGTGTGCTTCCTTGCGGATAAGTCTGATTGAACCGACGTCTAACGACATTTGACCGTCACTGAAATTGACGTACTTATAACCGTTTTCAGTAGTATCCTCAAACTTTGCCAACGTTGCGTCATAATTGAAGTTTTGGTAGATTTCCGAGCGGAACTTGAGGATATACGGTGCGTTTTTGCCCAATCCGTTTACCTCAAAACGGCTGCCTACAAGGTTATCCTGTCCGTCGTAAACGCCGTATAACCCGGGGTTATACATCTTGTTATAATACAACGAATCGCTGTACGGCCCCGAATAACCGTCAAAATCGCGGTTATAAGACAGGTATTCGTACGATGCGAAGTAGTTCTTCGGAATCGAGCTGTCCCATGATGAGTTGTAACCCGAATCCCATGACGAGCTTGCCCTTGCGTAAAGCTCGGCTCTAATCATATTAAGCGCATCGGTGGAGCCCAAACCCGCACGCATTGCATCGAACGAGCCGTCCTTCCATCTGCTTTCCTCAAGCAAAGCTGAGGTGCTGTCCAATACGGGACGGTAAGGCGATGCCTTTGTCCACATAAACGGTACGTTCGTCGAGGTTATCGTGCCGCCGTCAGCACCGTACCAGACGGGGATAAACATATTGCTCAATTGAGCTTCGGCGTAGTTCTTTTTCGCCTGAGCATGCCAGCCCGTTCCGAAGTTATAACTTTCGATACCGAACAGCAATTGATTTTGGTGAGGGTCGTACGAAGCAACATCCACCCATTGTGTATTGAAATTTTTATTATTTTCATCACCTGCTATAGCATTTGTGTCAGCGATTACACTGTTGATAAGAGCCGCCGTATAATCGTAGCCCGTTAATGCGTTGATGGCACCGCCCGGCTTTAACAAACCGTAAACGCCGTCAAACTGCATACTCTTGTCGGGGTAAATCTGTCCGTTTTTGCCCGAATCCATATAGAAATCGGACATAGGACGCGTATCGAGCAAATACCAATCCTGCAAGTACTGCTTGTTTGCCGCAGTCATTGAACTAATTTCACTTGCCCCCGGCATAGCCCCGTTAATCAAAAGCGTGTGCTCATAACGAACGGTTAAGCCGTGCTGATAATCGCCTCCCTTTATTGTGTACGGCTCGGCAAATGAGAAGAAGCTTGTATTCGCGGTTGCCGCATTAATCAATCCTGCCATGCCGGGCGCGCCTATTGCTCCGGTTCCGTTTGCGTAGGTTCCGCGCATTGTGGTTTCAAGCCAAAGCTCCACACCCTCCGTTACGGGTATTTTGTTGTTTGCCGCGCTCTTTACCGCTACTATGACCTTCTTTTCCTTTACAAAGCGGCGCGCTTCGATATAAAATTCCTTGTCCTGCGTTTGAGTGCCGTCAATGTTATCGCCGTAGGAAATGCCGAAGAATACTCCGTTTTCGTACTTAGTTTGCGCGCTCGCTCCCAAAACACCGGTAGGTTGGAGTTGCTCCGTAACGAATTTACGGTATTGATACTCGTTTTCAACGCTCGTAATAAAGTAATACGTACCCGTAGCTTCGTTTTTATAAATAGCGGGGTCGGCAAATCCGGTAATTTTGACGGGGAAGTACTTAGCGACGTTTGCGGAATACTTCGATGCAACAAGTAAATCTGCCGCAACCGCCGCAACACCTATTTCGCCTTGATTTACAAGTCCTGCCGTTACAATACTGTAGTCGTCGGTTGCAATACCTAAGGTGGTAAGCTGCTCGATTTCGTACAACGAGCCGGTAAGCGTGCCCGAAGTAATCCTGATTACTCTAAGCTGCGCGCCGCTGCCGGAGAAATCTCCGACTAAGGTTATCGGATTACCGATACCCGTATAGTACGAAACGGGTACGCCGTCTATGAAATCTCCCGCGTCCGCAGTAGTAATGCCGCCTCCTACTATTGTTAGGTCTACCTCAAGAATTTCGTTCTTTATTCCGGTAAAGAAGTACAACGTATGGTATCTTCCTTCCAATGCCTGAATCTTAGTAGGATGGAACACGAAGGTTCCTACGGTTCTGTCCGCGGCGTTATCCTGCGTTCCGAATTGAAAATCTCCGATTTTATGCGAAGCCGCCGTTCCGACAAGTGCCCTTTCGGCAATATCGGGATACACGGTATACGCACCGAGCCACGAATCGAGGTCGCTTTCTACTGTACCGGGCGCGGTTCCGATTGTCGTGCCGTTGCCCTTTGTTTCAAACGTTGCCGAAACGGTAAAGTCATAGAACATACTAATCGTTTTAGGTTCTAATACAAAGTTGATTTTGCTTGCAGGGATATAACTCGATGCCGCATCGCCTAACTTATACTCGCCTACGAAGAATATGCTTTGTGTTTTATTATCCGACTCCCATGTATAGTTATTTGCCTTGCCCGAGCCTGCCGATGCAAGGTTAATCTTCTTAGGCGATAAGGGGGTCGAAAGGTCTTCAAATCCCGCCGCGGTTACTTGAACTTGATAATCGCCTCCCGGGATATTAATAAACATATAATTGCCGCTCGAATCGGTGGTTCCTTCGTAGTCGCCGTACGAGACGGTTGCTCCCGCAACAGGTACGCCTGACAAATACTTAACCGTACCGTAAACAGTGGTATAGTTGTTAACGTTGCCGCTCGGCGAGTCGTTAGGAGATGCGAACATTTCGGGCAAGAACAACTTGGTGATTTCGATACCCGTAATATTTGTATGCTCGCCTAACGAATTGTACTTGTCGGGCATAATCAAATCATCAACAAGCTTACCTACTCTAAGGTATCCGTCAGGGTCAAGCATACCGGGGAGCAGACCTCCTAACAAATCTACAAGCGTCGGTAGTACAGCGTCTAAAATCCCTCTTAATGCCCCGGAAATTAACTCCTCGATGCTTAATACTCCAAGAATATCACCGACTATTCCGGTTATTTCCCTCATTAACGACTGCAATACGTCGCCAAGAACAATTTCAAGCAAACCGACAAGGTCTACCGGGAGCGCGTTCTTAAGTAAAAGCATTACCGCATGGTCGCCGATATATGCCTCAACGTTTTGCATTCTCTCGTACATTTGCGCAATCGTAGACGCACCCTCCTCCGTGTTGGGGTTAAGGTTTGCGGTAAGCGTGTCGTAACCGTTGATCTCGATTGTCTTTACTGTTCCGTTTGTCTCCGGACGCGTATCGTTTATGCCCGATAACCATTCCGCCGAAACGCCCTGAATGTTCGTTACCTCTTCGACCTTAATTCTTAAGGCGTCCTGATTGTCCTTATCGAGTCTTAATCTTACTCTCTTATACGTTCCGTGCACGTAATGCGGCGAGAAAACATACGAAAGCTCGGGGTTCAACATCTGCTTTAAGAATATTCCGCCCATCGATTCGTTGTTTATATAATTGTTATAGAAGAACCACGCCGGCGGGTCAACCATATTACCAATCCAGTTTCCGCTTAAAAAGGTTGCCATAGGTATAACAATATCAAAAATCACATTAACTACATCGATTATTGTGCCGACTACACCCGACATCGGAGTGATTACTTCCAATAATGTATTCAAATCGAGATGCTGCATATTCAGCCTGTTATAGTTCTCGTAACCTGTGCCGCCGCCGCTGTTTGCAGGGTAAAACTTATCCGCAAGTTTTTCCCAACCAGACGATTCGTAACCGTCTACGTTCGGCTCAATTATAGGATAGCCGGGGATATTTGAGGCAATTCCATTGGTAAACTGCGTTGATGACGCTAATTGATAGAACTCCGCATCGTAACCGGGGTAATACCCGGTGCTGTGGTCACTTGCGCCTACGGGGGTTGCGTATCTTAAATCTCTGGCGTACCAGAAATCGGCGCGGTGGTCTAAGTAGACGCCGAGGTTCGAAAGCTTTAACGTATCAAACAAGCCGTTGATTAACGCATTTAGGTCTAAAATATCGCCGATGTTGCTAAAATCATTTAGCGAATTCAACGCGATACCCGTTAATCCGCCGTATTCCGCGGGGTCAACCGCATTGCCTGCGGTTTTGAAAATAGTGCTTTCCGCAGCCGTTCCGAGTGCTACCTTAAAGCCGTCGCGCGGAACGTCAATCGTAAGCGCATTGCCTGCCGAATCCAATCTGACCCTTGCGTTCAGGTTGTTAAGCCCGTAGGTTAGGTTCGTTTGAATGCGGATATCGTACATGGGCGGCAATTCGATATCTAAGCCCAAGCCGCCGAGCAGCACGTTCAAGAACTGCGAGTTGGGGCTGATTCCGATTGTTTCGTTACCAAGCAGCACCGTAAGGAGAGGCACATCCTCTTGCGCCAAAAGCGCGCTGATGTTTTGCGGGCCTTGATACTCCGCTTCCGCGCCCTGCGGCTCGCTTCCGCTTTCTTCGCCGAGCCCTAACATCTTGAACAGAAGAATGCCTTGCTCCGAGTCGTAATTCTCATCCAAAGCCGAGGTTAACAGCTCGGTTAAAATTGCGGCTAAATCGATACCCGTAATGCGCGCTTTGAACAAACCAAGGTTAGTTACGTCTAAGTAAACGCTGTTCGACGATGCAAAATAGTAAATTGATAGGAACGGAACGTCGTTATACTTAAGCGACAATTCGATAGTGGTTTCGCCGAACTTTGCAAGGTTCGTATAGACCTTTAAGCCTAATTGATAACGCATAATCGAGTCCTGAACCGCAATATCGAACGAACCGTCGGGCATACCGAGCAAGCCCTCGATAAGAGCTTCGAACAGCTCTATTTGCTCACTCTTTCCGTTATCGTTTGGCGAAATATCGTCGGTCGCGGGACGCGTTCTAAGCTTTAACTCCAAATCAAGCGCAAGCCCGACCTTCGAAAGCGTCGATATATCGTCGCAACCTGCGTACTTGCCGTTTGAATAAACGGGAGCTACGATTGTCGAAGTAATGTTCGTTCCGAAGTTACTTCTGCCTCGTTCGATATTTATACCTAATCTGAACGATTGCTCGTACGGCGTGTCGTCGGTTAAGTGAATAAGTAATCCTGCAAGCGTTTTGCCGACCGTTTCTCGCCCGGCAACCGTCCATTGGCTCTTATCCGATTCGCCCGCGTCGCTTTGCAATCTCTCAACATATCTGTTATAGAAAGCCGTTGCCGACTTCGTATATTGAACGTAATACGCGAATACCGTACTGCTTTCGGGCACGCTGTCTCCGTTTGAATTGAACAGCGGCACCTTAGACGCGGCAGTTCTCGAGCCCAACGTTCCGTAAATCGGGTTGCCCGTTGACAAGAATTTTTCAAAACCCATTGAGGGTAAAATACCGTGTTCAACGCTGTTCGTTCCGACGTACGCGTCAAAATTCGCCGCGCCGTAGATAAACGTCCCAAATCGCGTTAAATCGAACGCGCTTTTATCGTTCAAATCCGTCGTCGGTATTAAACTCCCGTTCGCCGCCTTAATATAGTACCCGTCCGGCAACACGAACATTGCCGCCGTATTGTTTGAATAGTGCGCTATAAGTCCGTGGTAGTCTTTACCGTCAACCACGTTTTGTTTAGTGAAGTAGACGAATTCATTTTTGTCGAGATAGTCCTCGGCGTATCCGATTTCCACATCCCTCAATTCAGGAATCATATCCGCAACGTCTTCACCGGCAATTGCCGCGACTATCGTTGTGATAACCGCTCTTGTAATTGCAAGCGTCACGCGCGAATCCGAAATCGTTAACAGTAAAAGCGATGCCGCGCCCGAGTAGTCGCCTACCGAAACTTCGGCATTTTGCGCTTCCTCTTCCGCCGGGAACAGCGAGCCCAAATCGATGCCGCCGAGTAAATCGGTGACTAAGCCGATTAAGTTCAACCCGCCTAACGCGACCTTGGGGAAGCCTAAACCGTTAAGGTCGGCAACTATCAAGTCCGCACCGCCGTTGTCTGCAAAGTATTGCGCACGGATAAGCTCCACGCCTCCGAACGAAATGCCTATTTCGAACTTTAGGTTCTTCAAATCGCCGAAATCAAGATACACATCGAGCGAAATACCTATTTTAAGGTTGAGCTCCTCACTCGGCGCGATTGCAACGTTGAACATATTATTGAACGTTTCGCCGAGCAATGCGTTTGTTAATTCGGATAAATCAAAGAATCCGCCTATCGCATCCTTAAGTGAAATCTCAACGTCAACGCCGAACTCCCACTTGAATTCGTTTAAGCTTACGAAGTTTGCAAGCTTCTTATCGTATTTTTTGTCAATCGTATCCGTTAAAATTTTCGTTTGTCTGCCTAAATCGAGCAGCAAGTTACCGATGCCTAAGTTTACCGAAACCGCAGTTTTTTCCTCGTTTACGGCAATAGCTATCAGTCCGCCGCCGAGGCTGACGATTTTAACGACGATATCCTTTTTCGCACTCGATACATTGGGGTCGTGACCGCCGCTATAGTCGTCGTAAGTTCTTACAAACTCAACCGCGTGCTTCTCGAGCGAAATTTCGTCGGAGAGGAACTTCCATGCGCCAGCAGCGTCAAGTTCCGTCCAATCCGAACCGTAAACTGCAGGATTATTGTTGTAAACCGCGCTGTAGCCTTCCTCGCTGCTTCTGATTCTCATACGGTAGTTATCCATAAAGAGAACCTCTGCAAGCTCACGGATAAACGCATAACTGCCGCTTGTTTGCCCGATTATTGCGTTTTCGCCAAGCGAATTGCCCGCCGCGCCGGGTATATGGACTAAGCCGTCGGTAATATAACTCAAATCGAACAACGCTACGTAAACTTGCGTGTTCGTTTTTACATCGTTCCAAATAAAGGTTTCTTTAATTTGCTCCTCTACCGCGTACGACGTCCCGCCGACTTGGTTCGCCGCGACATATTCGAAGATTCTTGCGAGCGCGCCGTCCTCGGTTATGATATCCACGTCGTCCATCGCCTTGATTTTTGCGATAACTGCCGCGTCGTCATCAGTCTTTTTACCGCGCGTCAGCACGCCGTACTGTCCGTACACGCGCGCCAATTCGGCAACGATTTCGTTCCTTACACTGCTCGGATTTGAATCCAATTCTGTTTTTAAGTTCTCATCGTCGATAAAGGTTGTCACAAGCGTTTCACTCTTTGCGTTGTAGACAATAACGATTATATTATTGCCTGCCGTCGCAGTAAGCACCTTCACCGACACGTCCAAATTGTCAACGCCCGCATTCGTAAGGTAGAGAGGGGCGACCGTCGAGCCGCCGAGTTCTCCGGTTAGTGCATATTGGCTGCTGTTCAAATATGTGTTAACACGCTCATTTAAGTCTGCGGCCTTAAAGCCCGTTTCAACTCCGCCTATTGCGGGTAAAATCGTTGCCGAGGTTTCGTTATAATTAATTACTCTCTCGTCAATGCTAAACAAATATGCATTTCCGACGTTAGGTAAACTTGCCGACGTGCCGTAGCCCGTGTATAAAATATCCGTCGGGATATTGAATGCGCTGTCGGGCAATACTACGCCGTCGGTAATACCGATATCGACCCTTAAGATATTTTTAATCATATCAAAGGTGATTCCGCTGCCGCCGAGCAGTACAATATCTTCCACGTATTCGTCCGATTCGGGGAAGAACATTGTCATTATGGTTTGCAACGACGTTTCGGCAAGCGATAGCAACAGCTGTCCTCTTAAGAACACGAGTGCCTGTAATATGTCGGTTACTAAGGTAATAATAGGTCTTATCGTTTCGGCGGTTTCGTTGTAATACTCGCCCTCGGCGTATTGACCTCCGTTTTCATTTGCATACGGGTCATAAACCGTATATCCCGGGTGATACGGCGCGTACGGTGATTCTCCTAAGCCTAAATCCTCTAAGCCTAAGCCGCCGAGAAGGTCGCCTAAGATTGTTCCTAAACCGTTGAACACGGGGACTAAATCCAATGCGTTTTCTAAATTCGAATGTAACAGCCTCGTAAATACCTTCGAATCAATCTTAATTCCCGGAATCTCGGCTCCGCTCGTGCCCGTTAACCCCGGAATAGTGATATATGCCTCGGGTGCGGGATACTTAATAAATTCGCCCGATTCCGTCCCGTCAACAAGCGCGGGGTTTCCGCGGAAATAGAAGCCGAAATACGGTTCGTCAGTATCCTCGTTGAAGTCGGTCGGTCTTAACTCGAGCATTAAATCCAAAGCAAAGCGTCCTAAATCGGTAAGCGACAAGTAAATTTCCAAATGGATAACCACTTCGCCGCGGATATCCGACAAGACTTGCGCCAAAAGCTCTGCCGCGGGGTCGCGGAACATGGGCGAAATTGTGCGCGCAAGCGCGGACATATCCAACAATGTTTGTGCAAACTCCGCGCCCGCGATTAAATCAATCGCAAAGTGAATTTGCCAGTTAAGGTCGTTTAAGCGGAACGCCGCATCCTTGAACAACCTTATATCCGATTTTGCGGGAGTTAAGCCGTCAGCCTCGTAAACCGAGTATTCTTCCTCTCCCGTCGCTACGTTCAAGCTTGAGAAATAAACGTACTTCCTTGTAAGAACGGAGTACTCCGTCGCATCTATTTTTGCGTAATAAATTTTAGGCGAGTTCAGTAATTGCGCTGCCGTAACAAGAACGTAATCTTCGCCGATTTTTTCGTAAACGTCGTTAGTGTTCAGCGGCTTTCTGCCGTCCGCAGGAGTCAAAACGGCGTATCCGGCGGCGTTTCCGTTGATTATCGGCAGGTAAACGCTGTCCTCATCCTTCACAAACGTTTTGCGTACACGCTTATTATCGTCTCTTAAGTAGTTATAGAAAGCGTCGTAATCGCTGCCCGTAGTTGAAACCACGCTGTCGTTCAAAAGAATTATGTTAATCGCATAAGCAGCGGTTCTAACGACCGCGGCGGATTGTCCGCTTGCAAAAGAGCCGAAGTATTCGTCGCTGCCCATACGGTATGCCGATACCTGCAGCATAAAGCCGTATTCATCGGTGAAATACGCGCCGAGCGTTACCGCCGTAACGAACATATTTACAAGGTTTTCAACAACGTTTACGTCGCCGTTCAAATAGTCTAATTTCCCGTCGCCGTTTACGTCGCCGTGTAAACGCATATTAAACGTGTTGGGGTTAGTTAAGGGGTTGCGCGGGTTATCGTTGATGTCAACGATACCGTCCTTGTTTTCGTCGGCGTCAACAAAGCCGTCGCCGTCCGAGTCCACGGTATCGCTCGCGGGGTTGATAAACGACGATGCGACTTGCAACAAGTTTGCCGCCGTTTTTGCCGCGACGATTAACGCAAAACCGTACGAGTTTACATTCAAATATGACCCGAAGTCCGCAATACCGGTACCCGTTCTCGAGTTATCCAGATTGATTACCTGCGCCAAATTGCGTCTTACTCCGTTCTTATAGCCGTCGCCTACGGAACCGCCGTTAGTGCCGTCGTTGGTGTCCGCATCGCCGGGTTTAACCGCGCCGGGAGGAAGAATCGTCTCGGCGTTTTGCGCCTCGGCATTCTGCACAACGGGCACGAAATCGGTATACAACAGGTCATAAAGCAGCTTGGTTAAATCCAACTGCACGCTGTTGAACAGAATATCATCCTTGCCTATAAACACCGTCACCGGCTCGTTCATAAACACGTTAAGCTGCACATAAATGTTGCCGTCAATCAGCATCAGTCTGATTAAGGACGATGCAAAGTAAATTTTGTAAACCTCAAGAGCTTCGGCGTTATTTTTGAAGTTGTCGATTGAAACGCCTATATCGATAATGGCGTTTATACCGCCTACCATCGTATTATAATTGCCGCTGAGTAACGCACCGAAGTCGATGCCTACCGCCGCATGTATATCAAGCTTCAACGCTTCGGGGTCGGCGAAAACCACCTCGGTATTAACCGTTTCGGGGAATATATCCCAGCCGCCAAAGCCGGCGAAGTTCGATTCACCCATATAGTTAAAGCCGTCAAATACGATTTCTAAAAGTCCTGCCGCACTGTACTCTCCGGGGTTTATGCTCGCGCTGATTTGCGCGTTAACCTCGGCGTAGAACTTGGTTTCGTTATATTCGGTATAATCGCGGCGCGCTGCGGTTGAAATAAGCGGCGCGATTGTCGAAACCGGTTCGCCGTTCGAGTCGTAATACTTAACCTCTTTTTCAAGCCCGATATAAATTCCTTGCCCGACAATTGCAAACGAGACGTTTACAAATGCGTCGGAGTGGTTGGCATCGTACGCTGTCCCGTACTTTCTTAGATAATATTGTTTGAAATCACGGCTCGGTTCTAATGCAACGTTTAGCTTAACATTGAGGTCGCCCGTTACGCCGATACTTACGGTAGGCGCGGTAACGCCGCCCAAGTAACGCTCGAAGTTTTGGTTACCCTCGTCAATAAAGATGCTTATAAGCGAGTAAATCAGTTCCGACGAAACCTTAATCAGCACGCCGTCTTGGTTGTGCATAAGCATATTGACCGATGCCGCAACGCCCGCTTGCAACTGCTCGTCAGTATATCTTTCGGCATTGGCAGCTTCGCTCAATGCCCTCCCGAGATAGAACGCATTGCGCTCCATAAACTCGGCGTTTTGAGGAGGCGGAGTAAGCTCGTCCACTGCCGAGAACGCGCTCTGCTTTAAGATATCCAAAATATCGCCGTCGCCGAGCAAGCCGTCGAACAGCAAATCTTCAAATCCGGAGTATTTAATCTTCGTAAAGCCGATTCCCGTTAAATTCAGGTACAAATCG
>JAISKW010000153.1 GCA_031260775.1 Christensenellaceae bacterium | reverse complement strand
TATTCCTCAAAGGCAAGGTTTTATTCGCTCCGGCAAAAGCCGCAAATGCCGGCGGCGTCGCGACGAGTGCGCTTGAAATGAGTCAAAACAGTCAGCGTCTTTCGTGGACTTTCGCCGAGGTTGATGCAAAACTCAACGGAATAATGAAAAATATTTACGCGCAAATGTCCGCGTCCGCCGAGAAATACGGCGCAAAGGGCAACTTTGTTGTCGGAGCGAATATCGCCGGCTTTGAAAAAGTCGCCGACGCTATGCTTGCCTACGGCGTACAATAATCGGTTAAGTCGGAGGAATCGGAATTCTGTTCCGATTCCTCACGGAGTGTCGCTCCCAAATTTTAGGATTGTTTTGAATTCTTCCTCATATTACACTTAATTATGCGCGGGAATCCCGCGCCGTTATATAATAATGGAAGAAAAATTAAACGAGGACACCAGTCAGATTAAGTACCTTAAATTTAAGGATATTTTTGCTTACTCATTCGGCTTGTTCGGCTTTTATCTGTTTGTAGGGTTATTAAACACCTATCAAGCGGAGTTTTTCGGAATGCTCGGCGCGGACATAGCCATTGTCGGCGTCATAGTATTAGTCGTTAAAATCGTAACCGTCATTTTTGACCCTATTGTCGGCAATTTAATTGATAAAACCGACACAAAATACGGCAAACTTAAGCCGTTTATCGCAATCACCGCAATTCCCCTTGCAATTTTGACCGTCGTAATGTTCATTCCGGGCATAACGCCTAAGGATTCGTTCAGTAAAGCGGGATTGTATGTGTATGTTACGGTCGTTACATTCTTTTGGACGCTGTTAATGACCTTGGGCGACGTTCCTTCACAAGGCATTGCCTCCGTTCTGACCCCTAACCCCACCGAAAAAACAAATGTAATTTCCCTCTCCAACACCTTAAAATCCGTAGGACTCGTCGCTTGCGCCGGAATTATGCCGTTCGTTTGTATGATTGTCCCCGGCGGCAACCCCGGTTTTGTAGGCACGGGCGTTGTAAGCGGAATGGAATATTTCGTTACCTCCATTGTTATTTCGGTTCTCGGCGGCGGACTGTTCCTGTTAATTTTCTTTATCAATAAGGAGCGCGTACCTTATAAGGCCGAAAAAATGAGCTTCAAAACGATGTTCGAAACGGTTAAGGGCAACAAACCGCTGCTGCTTGTCGTAGTTTCGTGCTTGCTCGGCTTCGGCAGACAAATTCAAGCGGGTATGGGCATTCAAGCGGCAACCGCATACACGGGTAATCCCAGCCTCGTTTTGGTTGTCGGTATGAGCTGCGGAATCGGCGCGATGCTCGGTATGGCGGTTATGCCCGTTTTAATTAAAAAGTTCGACGAAAAGAAAACGTATATAGGCGTTTCAATTTACGGCTTTGTTATTTCTACAATCTCGTATGTAGTGTTCTTCTTTAACAAAGAATTGTACACGCTGTTACCGTTGCTGTTTCTTTTGGGCTTTCAGTTTTGTATCGTCAATATCATGCCTATGGTTATGGTTGCCGACTGCATCGATTACTACGAGCACAAAACAGGACACCGTACCGAGGGTGCAAGCTACGCCATTTTGACCTTAGTTATTAAGCTGACACTCGCGATGGGTACGGCGTTAGGTCTTATTGTTGTAGGACTTTCGGGCTACGACCCCAACGTTATCGAGTCGAGCGCGAAAACGCAGGAAACCATACATCTTGCTTATGCATTCCTCCCGGGACTGTTCGGCTTGCTCTCTATTTTCCCCATCTTCAAATATGACCTTGTCGGCGAGAAAAAATTAACAATCGCCCGGGAATTGGAGGAAAGAAGAAAATCTGCCGCCGCGCCCGAGGTTTCCGAGCCGGAGCCGGAAGCGGTTTAGCCGCTTGAAGTTTTTTTGGGATAATTAAAAATATCCGACAAACAAAAAAGAAGGCGCGTAATTGTGCCTTCTTTTGTTTTCTCCAAACCTTTTTTATCGCTCCATTGCCCGAAACATTCACCTGAATAAGCTTTTCAAAGGGGAGGGGCTTTTCACAGAAAAGCATTTACCTGCACCGCAATACACAACGTTAAAGCCTGAGTCCGTGAGTTTCGGGGAAACCCGACATTAGGTTTATGCACTGCATTGCCGCGCCGGACGCACCCTTACCGAGGTTGTCGTACGAGGCAACGAGCGTCGCACGCTGGCGGTTGGTGAATACGGAAATTTCCATATAGTCCTTATCCGCAAGCCTCGCAGCCGAGAGCTGGTTGTCGGGAGCTGTGCCGATATTCAGTTCGTTAACGCGGATAATTTCGCTGTTTGCGTAATGTTGCTTGTAAATATCAACGAGGCGTTCGGGAAGACAGTTCAAAACCTCGAGGTGAATCGGAACGGCGATTGCCATACCCGAATAGAACGAACAAATTGTGGGTACAAAGAGCGGCGCAAAATCGATGTCCGAAATGAGGCGCATTTCTTTTAGGTGTTTGTGCTCTTGCCCGAGGGCATAAAAACGGGGAGCCGAAAGCGCGGCATTAGATGCCGAATCGGAGTATTTCTCGATGGCTTTTTTGCCCGCACCGCTGTAGCCGGATAAACCGTAGCAACTGAAAGGAAACTCTTTTAGCTTGGGTAATTTGCGCACAAGCGGCGCGACAAGTGAAATAAAACCGCTCGCATAGCAACCGGGCACTGCAACGCGCTTGCTTGTTATAATTCTGCTCCGTTGCTCGTGTGATAATTCGGGCAAGCCGTAAACCCAACCCGTTAGTGTACGGTGAGCGGTGGAGGCGTCGACAATTTTCGTATCGGGATTGGTGCAAAGCGCAACCGCTTCGCTCGCCGCCGCGTCGGGCAAGCAAAGTACCGTGATGTCGCTTTCGTTAATAAGACGCGCACGCTCGGCAGTATCCTTGCGCTTTTCCTCGTCAATTTCCAATAATGTGAATCCGCCGTGAGAAAGAATTCTTTGCTTAATTTGCAACCCTGTCGTGCCCTCTTGTCCGTCGATAAAAACCTTTTGCATAAGTATGCTTCAAAACGAAGCTAAGTATATTTTATGCATTCATACGATTTTGACAAAAAACATGTTATAAATATTTTGAAAATCTTAATTAGGTATATAATATTATAAGCGACAGATGTTTTTTTATAGACTTGCGGGACTAATAAATGAGGGTGATTTGGGAATCGGCGAGGTTTTCATCTTTTTGGCATCATTTTTGATTGCCGTCGTATTTTCAATTACCTTGCATGAGGTCGCGCACGCATTCGTTGCATACAAGTGCGGCGACGATACCGCAAAGCTCGCCGGTCGTTTAACCCTGAACCCTGCAAAGCATTTTGACGCAATCGGCTTTTTAATGATGTTGCTTGTCGGTTTCGGATATGCTAAACCCGTTCCGATAAATTCATACAATTTCAAAAACGTAAAAGCCGGTCGCATTGCCGTTTCGGTTGCCGGGGTTGTTACGAATCTGTTTATCGGCTCCGTCTCGCTACTGTTTTTGTTTTTACTCTATAAATCCGCGCCGGGCATCGAATCCGCAACGCAAATGGCGTTTTTCAACTTTGGATTTTCACTTTTCGCTTACCTTGTTACGCTGAATTTTATGCTTGCGTTGTTCAACTTCCTGCCGATATTCCCCCTTGACGGTTTCAATTTTGTGAATTCACTTTTGCCGCAGCCAAACAATTTTGCAACGTTTATGTACAAAAACGGCAGATTTCTGTTGTACGGTTTAATAATTTTAGACGTTATTTCCGATGTGTTTTTGAAGCAATTCGGAATTTCATTGAGTATTTTTGATTTGTTCTCGCGTTGGATACTCACAGTAATACAATCGGTTATCGGTTAACTTAGCTTTTAGATGGAAGAAGATAAAAACATTTTGCAGACACCTCCCGAGGAAGAAGAAGAAACGGCCTTAGAACCGGCATCGGTTGACAGTAAATCGCCGCTTTATTACGCTACAATTAAGCCCGAAGCGACGGGGGATACAATCTACGCGCCGATTGACGGCTTTTTGAAGTACCTTAAAAAGAACAATATCGACATATTAGACGTTTCGATTGAGGAAATCGTAGCGCAATACATAAACTATTTCGAGAGTAATCCCGAGGGGAAAAGTCAGTTGAAAGTGCTTGACGATATGACGATTCTCACCGATGCTGCACGCGAAAAACTCAAGGCGGCATTCGAGAGGGGCGCAAAAATCCGCGACGACGCAAAGCAGTTAGCCGAAGAAAGAGAAGACGAAATTATGCGTATTTTTACGCTGACAAACCAAAGTTGTTATTGGTTTATCACAAAAGAGTGCGGACTTAACCTGTTTTCCGCGCCGTTCGGTGACGTTTTAACGTGCTGTATGCGTTACATACGCAAGTATCCGTTTGGCGAAATCCGTCTGAATCGCACGGAGGAAAGAAAGTTCTCGGAGGAGGACAACGCCTTTATCAGCGACTTGTTTTTGAAGGTTAACAATCACATTAACGACGATTACTCCGAGCCGCAAGCGGGCGGCGGCGACGACAATCAGTATGAGGACGATGACGGCTACATTAAGGAAGCGTCGGACTCGCACATTAACTATAAGCCTATTAAGCCCGAGCATCTGCCCAAGCACGATGTTATTAAGGACTATTTTACGATTTTCGAAAGCCGCGACAGAGAACTTCGCCCGGGTAAATACGATTCAAGCAAGTTTTTCTACAAGGATTGCCGGAATATGTTCACGCGCGGTATGGACAGAACGCTTATAAAAACCGAGAGGCTGTTCCCGGACTTAAATAACGCCGAATTCGAGCAGTTGTTCAAGAACGTTTTAGGCGCGAAGGAGGTCGTTGAAACCGATGGCGATGGCTCGGGCGGCGGGTTGATTACCGAGTTCTTCGACCCCGACAAGTATAAGCAACACGAAATTAACGCCTATGTATTGTCGTCTTTAAGAACAAGCGAAACGGGGACGCTCGATTACCACGAATTGCTTGCCGAAAACGTCGATTTGGCCTATTCGGGGCCGTTATTTTTCTCGTTTATTAAAATAGCGAGCGCGGGAGTCGGCTTACTCGGCAAAAGTTTTAATGACCATTTGGTTTTGACGTACCTACCCGTCTTAGATACGGCAGACTTCGAAAAGGAGTTTACAAAGCCCGAAGAAAAGAAAAAAACGGACGGAACCGATACTATTTAATATAAAGCAATATGGAAGAGCAAAAACAAACCGATATTTTTGATAACGCTGCCGAGGCACTCGCTGCGGAGGCACTTGCCGCGGAGACTGCGGCATTAAGGAAGACCGAGGAAAAAAGCCAAGGAGAAAAGGCGCAAAAAATAATAACGTCCACAGTAGAGGCGATTCTTTTTGCCGCCGGCGAAAGCATCGAAAAATCCAAGCTTATCCGCGGTGAATTGACCGAGGGAGAGGGCGCAATCGCTACAACACAGCAAATCGAACCGGCAATTGCCGAGCTGAAAGCTAAGTATTCGGGCGAGAGCGCGATTCTTATAAGGGAGTTCAACAACAAACTGCAATTTATGACTAACAGCGCGTACGGCGATGCGGTTTTGCGTGTTGTAAAAGGTCTTACTAACGAGAAAACTCTCACCGAAAGGGGCGTTAAGGTTCTCGCAGTTATCGCTTACGGTGCCGAAAATATGAAAGCTGTACATAAGGGCATCACTCGCGGAGAGGTTGCGAATATGCTTGATTTCGACCCGAACTACTATATAACTATGCTCCGCGATATGCAGCTTATCGAAAGCGTTCAGGAATGGTACGGCGGCGCGCATTGCTACGACGTCACCGAGAACTTCTTGAAGCGGTTCAATCTTTCGTCTCGCTACGAGCTTGCCGATTATGAATCCGCAATGATTCGTTTTAATACAATTGCCGAAAAGGAAAGAATTAAGGAAGAAAACGCAAAACGGGAGCTTGAGGAAATCCGTCAAAGACGCGAAGAGGAAGAAAAAATCGCGCACGAACAAGAGAAAAAAGAAAGGGCGGAGAAAAAAGGCAAGGGCAAGAAGTCCGGGTATGAATAAGCTATGTCAATTTATGCAATATCCGACCTCCATTTAGGCGAAAAGCCGATGGATATATTCGGACCGCAATGGACGGGGCATTTTGAAAAAATCAAAGCAAGCTGGGAAAAGCTTGTAAAAACGGGTGATATTGTTTTAATTGCCGGCGATATTTCGTGGGCAATGAATTTGGAAAAGGGAATTGCGGATATAGTTTCGCATATCGGCGACCTTAAGGGCGAAAAGGTAATAATCCGCGGCAACCACGATTATTGGTGGGGAAGCGCGAAAAGAATGCGTGAATCGTTGCCGAAAAGCGTGCATATTATCCAAAACGACGCGGTAAAAATAGGTGATTATATCTTTGCAGGAAGCCGCGGTTGGCAGGAAAGCGAGCCGAAGGAGTTGACGGCACCCGATGACGTTCTTTTGCAAAAAAGAGAGTTGATTCGTTTGGAAATGTCCTTAACCGCCGCGAAAAAACTGCAAAAAAATAGCGAAACGTTGGTTGTATTAAGGCATTATCCGCCGTTTAACTCAAGAATCGAACCGTCCGCAACCACTGCACTTTTGGGGAAATTCGGAGTAAAATATTGTGTGTACGGACACCTGCACGGCTCGGCGGTAAGAAGTGTTGCAAAAGCAAAGATTAACGATGTCACATATTTGCTAAGCTCTTGCGACCTTATCGGGTTCGAATTAATTAAAATCGAAGAATGAAATTATTGTTACAAAGGGTTAAAAATGCGGAATTGAGGGTTGACGGTGCCGTTGTTTCTCAAATCGGTAAAGGAATGTGCGTGTTCTGCGGCGTTGAAAAGGACTGCGACGAAAACACTCTCGGAAAGCTTGCGTCGAAACTTGCGCTTATCAGAATTTTTGAAGATGAAAACGGAAAAACTAACAAATCCGTTTTGGATATTGGCGGCGAAATATTGCTGATTTCGCAATTCACATTGCTTGCTGACTGCTCGCGCGGAACGCGTCCGGATTTTTTGAACGCCGAAAAACCCGACAGAGCAAAAGAGTTGTATTTGAAATTCGGCGAATTGTTGGAAAAAGCGAATGTTCCCGTCAAATACGGTGTTTTCGGCGCGGATATGCAGATTACACAGCTAAATGACGGGCCGTTCAGCATCATTATTTAATATGGCAAAGTATTATGTAGGGGTAGACGTCGGAGGGATGTCCATTAAAGTAGG